>JBAXXF010000020.1:0-11321 GCA_037128035.1 bacterium
GGTACATGGTTATGCCTATGGTCAGCATGAAAATGAGGTATGCCTGAGCTATGTTCCTTATAGCCAGCTTTTTACTCTGCTTATTAGGCACACAGATCTGCTCATACCATGAATTGGAAATGCTGATGAAGACCATCGGGATTATTATCAAAATAACATTGGTTGGTAGATTTAAGAGCCTGCTTATCCCGTCTCTAAATAGTAGGGAGATAGTGAAGAAAACTACTAAAAGAACAATGTTAAATACTATATTTGCCCCAAAGAACTCATCAAAATCTTTTTCATCCTCAAAATAATATCGACCGACCGCTGTATAGGTATTCAAGGTGACAACAGCCATTAATATGCCGACATAACTATTAAAGACGTTAACGATACCGTAATCACTCGGCATAAGAAGTCTTGTAAGAACAGGTATGGAGATAAACCCTAGGGACTTTATGGCTACGGACGACAACAAATAGTTACGCGTGTGCCAAAAAAGATCTAGGTAGTACGGCCCAATTATCGATTTTATTTTCTTATATACCATTTATCCTCACCTATATCTCGTTGACGACTTTTTTAAGCTGATCTATGGAATGCGGGAAGCTAGGATTGAAATATTCTATAAATTTAGAACTATCTTTGGGTGTCCTACTACCAGTCAAGAATGCTGCCAGCATTTTCCTGTCTGTTATAACATCAATATACTTGTCAACTAGGCTGTAGTCAAAATCACGAGCTAGCTGTGGGTCATAGTTTATAAAGAATACATTCTGGTTAACATGTTTAGATTCGAAGGAAGAGAATGAATTGATGGAGAAAGAGAACTCAGAGATGGACATTATATGACCATTCTCTACTTCACCATGCCTTAACACCCTTACATTCTTCATATCCTTGTATTTTGAGTAGTTGTCTGGATCATCCAATGGGTGAACTTTTATATACAAGTAATAATCATCTCCGCCGACTGAGAGTATCTCATCTATATAGAACTGAGGTCCTTTATTGCCAAATATACCCATCTCCTGACCATACTGCGTCCAATAAGAAATGATCTTTCTGTCATTTAGTAAGATCGGAGCATGCTTTATCTCGGATAAAAAATCCCAATAAGGAAAACCACCTTTGATAAATTTAACTGAGCTATTACCAGGATATGCTTTAAAGAAACCGGCTGTTATCTCATTTGGGTAAAAATAATAATCACAGATTATTGAATCCCTATTATAAGCTCCCATCGAGGGATATGGTTCTATTCTTAGTGTTTTAACACCCTCTTTTTTAGCCTTTAGGATCAGCGCTGTCTCTTCTGGGTACCGATCTCTCTGGGTTATGATCTTCCTAACACCTTTTAAGGATAGTTTATTATATATGAGGATGGACCTTAGCAAGGGAATGATGCATTTGATCACATATGCTCTTTTCAATGTTCCATTTAAAAGTAGCTTTAGGGTCAGTTTAAGGAAGGTCGAGTACTCCTTAATAAGCGTAAAGTTCTTGGTCCACACATTTTTCTCTAATTTGATCTCAGTTAAAGGGAACTGCAATCTTTTTGACAATTCGTTATCATACTTGAAGTAAACATTTAGTATAACGATGTCCTCTAGTGTGCTTAGCTTAGGACTTGTAAAAAAGAACAAAATAGAATCTTTTAGGAAGCTAAAGAAGAACTTGATAATATTCACATCGTCAGCAATGCCGATCTCTTCAAATGATAGATACAAGTTCCTTACCATGGACAAATAAAGATAGTCCTTTTCTTCATCCTTGGATCCATTTAAAAATGCATCAAAACGCTCTCTTTCAGAAAGCAAGCGACCTGCATAACTAAGGTTCAATTCAGGCATGTTTCCTTAACTTATTGGAGAGATATGTTCCAAATCTTTTGATAGCATACCCCCACCCAAACGCCCATACATAGGCTCTAAGCTGAACGAACTTGCTACGTATCTTTCTCTTTAAGGATAGAAATTTTCTACCCTTTATAATATCTGCGTAATTCTTGTTAACTAATTCCTCTGCTGCTCTTTTTTTATTCATGAACTCTTTTTTGAAATTGGTAAAATTCACTAAAGGCTCTGCTCTATAAAAGTATCCCTGCGCCAAAGATGTTATATATGAATCCTCATCTTTTATTTGACCACTCTTTAGGCAATCTCTATATAGCGAAGACCCCGGTAAAGGAGTTGTTACCGAGAACTTATACTCTGCGTAATGAGGTATCTTTTTAAAGAACTCAACTGTTTCATTTAGCGTAGAATCATCTTCGCCTGGGTAACCGAACATAACCTGCATGATAGGCCTAAGACCGACATCCAGAGTATCTCGAACGGCTATTATCGATTGCTCAACATTTATCCTCTTGTTCATGTTATCCAATATCTTTTTGCTACCACTCTCTATCCCGTACCCAACGGCAAGACAGCCAGAGTCACGCATGATCTTTAATATTTTCTTGTCAACGGTATTAACTCTTGCCTGACAATCCCAGAGTAGCCTAAAATCCTTCATCATCTTTGATACGGAAATGGCTCTAGCCTTATTGAAGACCACTAATTCGTCGGAAAAGGAGATGCCCTTGACCTTGAACCTATCCTTTATTATGCCTATCTCTTGCTTAATATTATCGATAGATCGGAACCTAAAATTATCATAATTCTTTGAGCAAAAATTACAATCGTAAGGGCAACCTCTACCAGTTATAACGTTAAGTGCAGAAAACCTTTCATCGCCAAAAAGGTGTATGTTCTTTAGATACTTTTCTATATCGAATATATCCCAATCAGGGAATGGGATCGTATCAAGGTGCTCTTTATAATCCCTGTTGGTCGTGTTCACAACAGATGTCCCGTTCTTGTATGAGATGCCTTTAATATTATCTAGACCAGTAAAGTCGTTATCCAGCAACTCAAGGAATGTCTGTTCTCCATCACCTTTTACACAGATATCAACCATTGTATTCTTTAGTACTGGTTCATAGCTGTGTGTCGCCAAAGCATTGCCGAGCACTATTGGTGTTTTAGGAAAATGCTTCTTTAACTCATTGGCAAGGAACTTTATATAATCATATTGCGTAGAAAGCGCGGAGACCCCAAAAACGTCATAGTGAGGAAGCTTCTTAATGATCTCTACGACTTCTTCCTTATTATAATCGTTCAACCAAATATCAAGCACCTCTACTTTGTGTCCGGCCTTTTTAGTTACAGTAGCAACGTAGCACAACCCCAGCGGAAAGCAGTCAGGGGTCCTGCTACCAGAATCAAAATGGTGTGGAGGCTGTATGAATAGTACTTTTTTTGGTTTCGTATTATTAGTCATGTTCTACCTACATCTTTTTTAATATTACGTTCATGCCTTGTTTTACGTTGCACAAGAAATAAGCCAGACGTTTCATTAGCCATTCAGACCTAAAGAACTTCTTGGCATACTCATCATAGATGTAATTCAATTCTACCATGTCGAATTTAAAGTTGGTGTAGTAACCCTTTCTCTTGCCTGTAAAGAAATCCCAGGAATGTTCACTAAAGAAAGTAACATGCTGAGGGTCACTGACCGAGTGCATGTGATTCCAGTAAACTACCTGGATCCGCAAAAGGCCACCCTTCTTTAATATACGATGAACTTCTTCCATTACTTTAATGGTGTTAGGAAGGTGCTCTATGATGTTATTCATATATATCTCATCAAAAGAGTTATCTTCAAAAGGCCATGGATATTTGGATAGATCGTGAACAACGTCCACGTCTGGCAATTTGGCACAATCAATGCCTATCGCTCCCTTTACCTTAGCATCACCACAACCGACATCTAATATTTTCATATACATCTCCTTTTTAAATTACCTAGAAAAGATATAACCTTGTCATAAGCGATCCTTGTTTTCCAATAGCCATAAAACTTCATCCAGCCTGGATTGGTAGCATTTATATGGTCCTTTATTTCTGACCAGTTCAGGCGACCCAATCTGCTCAGTTTAACAAAATCGATCACTATAAAAGCGGCTATTCTTTTCTCTGGTTTTAGATATTTAATGGTCCCTTTTATTTGCATTATAGAGGCTCTATATTCCTCTTCCGGTTTTTTGTTGATATCAAAAACAACCTTGTTAATGTCGAGATCAAAGCCCTTGGTTTTCCTGAACATGGTCTGATGATAATGGAATGTGTCATCTATCTTTCCTTCTTTATAGCCTGATCTTTCTATCATCTCAGAGAACACAAAGTCTTCCTGCCTGTATACATAATCATCATCTATTGACTTTAAACCCTCTAAAAAGGCCTCTTTTTTTCCCATCTGACTGCCTGCATAGGGTCTAAAATCATTCTTATCGTCATATTCGACCATTATAGTGTGTCTCATTCTGCACCCGAACCAATCATATTCTGGTTGGTGTTTCGCCATTTCATCAAACCAACCTTCTGGAAGGAACACATCAGAGTGTACATATATGAACCAATCGGTCTTAACGCTCTCAACCAACTTTCTTATGCTGTATCCAAGTGATTTAAAAGCTTTGTGATCATGTATCTCCACTCTCGGGAATTTCTTTACTATCTCTAAAGAGTTATCAATACATCCACCATCAGCAATTAGTATCCTGTTTATTGGTATTTCCCTGTACATGGATTTTAGATTTATTTCCCAAAGCTCATTGGTGTGGATTATAGGTATAATAACGTCAACAGCCTTAGCCTTATCACGCTCATACCTGTCAACAAATGGAACGTCGGTATAGTAAGTCTTAAAAATAGAAGCTTCTTGATTTGTCTTATTTTGAGCCATCACTGTTCTTTCCTTCTTTTTCTATAAGAGATTTGATCATCTGTTCAAAGGTCGTAGTTGGAGCCCAACCCGTCCTTTTATTGAGCTTTGAATAATCGCCCACTAATGCCTTTCTTTTCCTGTGGATAATGCTTTTATCTTCCTGGACATATTTGCTCCAGTCCAACGACAGATAATTAAAAGCTGTTTTGACAAAATCCAAGACCTTGTGCTTTACACCTGTGGCTATTATGAAATCGTCCGCTTCATCTATAGACATTATCTTGGTAAAAGCGTCTACATAGTCGTACGCGTAACCCCAGTCCACTTCAGCATTAAGATCACCTATCGTTAAACTAGTTTTAAGACCTTTCTTTATATCCACAGCAGTTTTGATTATCTTCTTTGAGAGGAAGTCCTCTGTCCTATATTCCGACTCGTGGTTATACAATATCCCAGTAGCGGCAAAGACCCCGTATTTACTTCTATAAAGTCTGCAGAGCATTAACCCATTAATTTTTGTGATCCCATAGATGCAATTAGGTTTAAAAGATGTCTCTTCATTTTGTATGGCATCCTCTGTATCGGCGAATATCAGGGAAGAAGCAGCATAGAAGAGCCTGGTCGTAAGAGAGTGTAATCTAATGGCTTCTAGAAAATTAAAGAGGCTATATACATTTATGGCGTAGCTTCTTTTGAAAAGTGTTTGTTTATCTTTTTCCTTCTCTTGAGAGGAATTATGATATGCCGCAAAAAAGTATATCTCGTCAAACTTTATCGCTCTTACTAGATCGACTACAGCAGCAAAGTCCTCTATGTCGGTCTTCTTGTTAAACGTCACCCCGTGTGTTCCAACATAATCTTTGTCTATGCAAACAAGGCCATAGCCACGCTGGGACAACAGCTCTCTTGTTATCTTGCCGTCTTGACCATTACATCCAATTATTAAAGCTGTTTTCATTATAAATAACTAAATTATCTGCACCGTAGGCAAAGGGAACATGAAGTGTTTGCCTGATGACAGGAACTGACCTTCTCTTTTGATTATATTATCTTTAAAGTGCCAAGGAAGGACCATAAAATAGTCAGGGGACATTTTTTTAGCCTCTGCCTCTGAAATGATAGGGATGTTGGTCCCAGGCGTATAACATCCAAATTTATCCTCGTTGACTTCTGCTATATAAGGCATGTCCTTAGCTGTGATCTTACAGAACTGCAAAAGCACATTGCCCTTAGTAGAGGCGCCATACCCGAACACGACCTTACCGTCTTTCTTGCATTCTTTAAAGAAAGCTAATAGATCATCTCTGCATTTGGATATCCTGTTATTAAAATCGTTAAATGGCTTAGTTGAGTTAAGTCCTATTTCTTTTTCTTTATTCAATATTTTATCAATTAACCCTGTACACTCATTATATTTAGAACCCTTCTTAGCGGCCATTACTGAAAAACTTCCACCGTTAATATCGTTGAACTCTACATCAATTATCTTAAGGCCTGCTTTATCTAGCATGTATTTTATTTGCTTAAGGGCATAATACTCTAAGTGCTCATGACAGATGGTATCATAAGAGTTCCTCTCCAACATAGTAGGCATGTAACTCTGTTCAAATACCCATACACCATTGTCGTCCAAGTTATCATGTATGTTCGTAACGAACGTCATAGGATCTTCTAGATCATAGAACATTGATATCGAGGTAACTATTTTTATCTTTTTATGACCAAACTGCTTAAGGAAACTTGCCGAAGGAAAAAAATCAGCCACTAGATGAATATGCTCAGGATAGTATTCCTTAAATTTTTTGCCGGTAGGATCTACACCAACCAGAGTTAACTTATCCTTAGGGTACGCCTGCAACAGGGTGCTATCGTTGCTACCTATATCTATTACCAAGTCATCTTGGGATAGCGGTATCATAGAAAGTATCTTGTTCACCTTGCTATGCAGGTGTTTTACCATGGACTGGTTCAATCCAGACCTATACCCATAGTTATCTCCGTACAGTTTTTCCAGATTGTAGTTATGCCTAAGTTGGACCAAACCACAGCCTGAGCCAGATGAATCATCACACTTAACTAGTTCCAGTGGGCCAGCTTCTACCTGGTCGCCGTTACTCTTTGGAAAGTAGCCAGAAAGTGCCATATTCCCAAGGTCAACTATCGGTATCAGTTTGTTGCTTCCACATATCCTGCAAGATTTAATTTCTTTGTATAACATTATTAACTCCTGATTAATTTAATCCAGCCATTCTGGTGTAGACTTCTGCATAATCACTTTGTCTTTCTATGTCGCATAACAGGTCTAAATTAGTACCCTTAACAAAATTCTCAACTTGAAGATATAGGCCAGGTTTGAATTTTACGTCTAGGTCATTGTCTATTGGAAATTCCTCTATTTGAACAGAACCCAATTTTTGGACACTTAGTTTTTCCAGCGGCTTAAATATCATTCTTCTACTTTTGGTCAGGATCTCAACTGCCCATCTACCTGGGGCTGCCCAGTTAGAATGATAAGAGAAGAGCGCGCCACCCTGTGTTTCTCCACAACCACAAAAAGCAGAAGCGGATGGATGCCAATCAAGGGAGCCTTTTACCATTGTAGTGATGTTCTTTGGTCTTCCACCCATAAAGAAGGCCATATCAATAACATGACTTGAATTAGCTAAAAGCCAGTTGTGTTTAACTTCCTTTGGAACAGTAAGATCTTTAATAACATGACTCCATTCGGTAAATTCAAAGGTAAATGAAGTAACCCCGCCATCCTCTTCTATTATTTTCCTTGCTGCTATAACAGAACTATAGAATCTTCTGTTATACCCTAGGAAGATCTTAACATTATTTTTTTTAGCCTTATCCCTGAGCTCTTTTATCTCTTTTACGGTGATCGCACCTGGCTTTTCCAGAAGGACCTTTTTTACCCCGTGATCTATAAGGTCATTACAGACATCATGCAGTTGTTCAACCCCAACAGCTACGACCGCAAAATCCGGGAGGCTTGGTTTTGTTTCTAGGAATTTCTTTAAGCCACCGACAAAAACGTCCTTGTTAACCTGTTTATGGAAGTTCTCTGCAGAATCCTTTCCTCTTCCTACAACCAGGAATTCTATCTCCTGAGCCGTTAGGACCTTTGCATAATCAGCGGCCATAACGCCCGCTCCTATTAACCAACATTTATTCATGTTCATTCTCCTGTATTATGTTACCGGCAAATAATCTTTCAAATTAAAATGTTTTATCAAAGCTGTAATAAGATTTAAGTGTATCCGGCTGGACTGTTCATACGTAGGCAAGTTGCAGTCGCCTCTTTTAATGATATCTTCAACTACTACATTAGTTAGTTCGCTCTGATATGCTATCTTTAAAGGCTTCTCTTCCCAGACCCAGTTATTAGATAAAAACGCAGATCTTATAGTTCCCTTTGTTTCGTTAATACTGAACTGAGCGTCCATACCCATTATATTCTGTACAACGTCCGCTGAGGACTTTGGGTCAGAGAATAACATCGCCTGACTTCCATTTGGCAAAGTCCCAACAATAGAACCAGCACCCTCTATGAACTTATCCCTTTTGCTAGGAACATATTCTTTATCTAGTCCGCCAAGATCAAAAGTATAGTCATATTGCTCAGTCAAATAAGAAAGAAGATCAAAATAGTGAATGGAATTACACAAAAGTCCCCAGTTCCCACCTTGTAAAGAATAAGAAAGTTTTTGCCCCTTGCCCAGATTCTCTTTTAATACTTTGTAGGCTGGATTGACCCTGTTAGCGCAGTTAACCCAGGCTTTAACATTATGGTTTTTAAATAAAGCAGCTGCTTCATGGTATTCATTGACAGATGGGAATAAGAACTTCTCCAATATAATGTTCTTTACTGAACAATGCTTGAACATTTCTATCAAAGCTTTAGATCTTACATCTGATGTGGTAGCAACAACGCAAACATTAAAATCCCCACTAAGGTCCGAAAACTGCTGAATGTAATCAACTGCCACCTTATCATTGGCTGGCATTTGCTCATAACGCATCTTGGCCGTTTTTAAGGACTCGCTGCTAGGATCAAAGACAACTACCTTAGAAGCATCGTTTAGCTTGGATAAAGCTTGTAGATGCCTGCTTCCTATCTGTCCTGCACCTATTATTAATATTTTATTCATTATAGGTTCTCATCTCCTACTTTATGTTTTAGCTGCCAAACACCGTTGACCTTGTCCCAAAGGTGTGGAGAGCGCCAGCTATCTATTACTTCTTCAAAATATTCCTCTGTTATATTGCAATACTCCAAGAACTCCTTGAAGTACTTCTTTGGGAATTCCCCATCATATTTCCTGACCAAGGTCACGCCCTCTTCCCTCGTGATGTGTCCATCTCTTATTTCATGAGCGGTATCAGAGGTACATCTGCCTATACCAAACTTTATATAAGCCAGATAATAGTGGTATCCGTCTATTTTATCGTCTAAGGAAGCATACTTAGAATAAGTACCTTCGTTCCTTACAGGATTAGCGGTAAAACCTGTATGTTCAACACAATAGTAATAATTTTCCTGAGGTACCCATTTCCTGTAATATCCGTAGAAATGTATTTCTGTATTATTCTTATCAAGCTCTTCATTGCTTGGAGCAAAATAAGGAAGCATGTCGTGTTCACTTATCCCATAATTGATCATGTCCTCTGGTCCTAAACCCGAGAAATAATGTTTTTTGTGGTCCGCTTTATAATCTCTGGTCGCCTTGAAAGCGTTTTTCATATCTCCGCCGTACTCAACTTCACCATTCTCCCCGTACATGACCAATGGGATCTTATGTTGTACAGCTATTTGCATTGGGAAATTGGTCTGACCGTATATAAAGGGCTGGAAAGGATCGCCCAATACTTCAAAGGACAACTTTGTAAGTTTCCTGTGTATTATGCCATTTGGTGTTCCTAATATATTATCCAAACCGCCTATGTGTGTCATGTTCTCAAAATTCTTAAAACCGATATCAGTGTATAGGTGTGGTGCCCAAGTTACTGTTAGGACGTTCATACCATATTTATATTTCAACTCATGAGCTATGAATGCACTATCCTTTCCACCGCTGGATGGAACAAGCACTTCATAACCACCATCTTTCCTTTTAAATCTCTGAAGTGTTTCCCTTAGCTCTTTTTCTCTTTCGTTCCAATCAATGTTCTTCTTTTTGAATTCTGCAAAATTACATGCTGAGCATACGCCGTGCTCGTCAAAGGTTATTCTTGGTCTTTGATTAGAGATCGTACATTTTTTGCAAAACTTGACTTCCTTAGGTAATTTGTAGCGTTCTAAAACATTCTTGTTTTCCATTTATGCTCCTCCTCAGGTTACTTCTTATATATTATTTCTTTAAAATTATTGATTATCTTAAGGCCAGTAAGGCCGCTTCTTTCTGGATGGAACTGGAAAGCGTAGATGTTGTCTTTCATTATGCTTGAACAGTATTTAACACCCTCATACACTGTCTCTGATAATATAACATCCTCTTTATCCGGCTTCACATAGTAGGAGTGTACAAAATATACATAGGCTCCATTGTTGGTGTCCTTTAATGGTGAGTTTTGCCACTTTGACTCATCTTTTTTATAAATGTTGTTCCAGGATATTTGGGGCACTTTCACCTTTAGGCCTTTATCATTGACGTTGGGAAATCTTAGAACACTTCCCTCTAGAATATTGAGCCCTTTACAGACAGAGAACTCGTGACTTTCTGTAAACAAAAGCTGCATCCCTAGGCAAACGCCTATAAATGGCTTACCCATGGACACATAATTTTTTATAGGGCCTACCAGATCCATCTTATGCAAATTATCCATGGCCTCACCAAAAGCGCCCACTCCTGGTAATATAAGAGCATCTGCTGACATTATCTCTTTCTTATCGCTGCTTATCACAGGATCTAGACCAACATGCCTTAGAGCCCTGCATAGATTATAAAGGTTTCCTACCTTATAATCCACAACGAAGACTTTCACTTTATTATTCAAATCTGCATTCAATGTTGTTGTCCCTCAGATATGTTTTTATTTCTCTAATATTAGCCTTGGAGACCTTGTTATATGAATCTCCACTTTTTAAGAAATCAATATTGCCCTCTGCTTCAAAACCTTCAATGTTCCTGACTTTAGAAAGATACTCATAATGTATCATGGAAGAAACAGCTACTGCATCGCTGTGTCCGTCTACTATAATATCTTTGATATCTTCCTTTTTACCACAACCGCCATGTGCAATTACTGGAATGCTAACTACATCGGAGACAGCTTTTGTTAAGAAGGTATCAAAACCTTTTCCTGTACCTTCTCTATCAACAGAGGTAAGCATTATTTCTCCTGCTCCTAACTCTTCCACTCTTTTTGCCCACTGAATGACTTCCACTCCAGTATATTCCCTGCCATTATCCACGAAAGCTAGATATGCACCGTCGGGTTGCTTTATAGCTTCTATCGCAACTACTATGGTAGATGAACCAAAGGACCTAGAGGCCTCCCTTATGAATTCTGGATTATTGATGGCTGCTGTATTTATAGAGACTTTATCAGCGCCTGCTCTAAGA
>JBAXXF010000021.1:0-11275 GCA_037128035.1 bacterium
ACCAGATGATGTAGACCTCTAGTGGAGACATCCCCTATGAACCTTGCGGGGTTCTGCCATACAGCTTCCAGACCTCTTAGTACTACTATGTCCTCTGCCGTTTGTTTTTTTTGTTTTGTCTTAGCTTCTGCCATCATATTTTAAAACTTACACCTACTTCTATGCCGTACAGCCCTTGGGCAAATACATGTTTTAGGTCCATTGCCGCCTTTAGAGATATAGAGGGATATATGTAATACTCAACACCAATGATCCCTTCAACTATCGTGTAACCCTTGATCCAGCCGATGTAGTTTACAACAAACATTGAAAACCTTCGACTGAAATTTATATCATAGTTGAAAAAGCTTATCTGTAGGCCCCCTCCAGCCAAAGTATCAGTGTTTATGTACATCCAACCTATAAGCAGCTTGGGTTGTATATGTCTTCTTGGAAAAGGTCTAAAGATAAAGTGCGTTGTATATATACTAAGGTCTGATGAGCCGTTGTTATAGGTCTCATAACCGACATCAACACCGATCCATTTTGCAGTAAAATCCCCATCCACCCTATACCCGCTGAAGTGCTCATTGGCTTTTGTGAGAAGAAAGTCTAAAGAGCCGCTCATGTTCTCGAATTTTCTGAGTTGGGCAGGAGAGGCCGGTACATCTAAGGGATAAAGGAACCAGGGAAATATAGGTGCAAAAACGAGGGACTCCGCCGCTATGCATGGCCCTGAGCTCCCGCAAAGGGAGAAGAGCTTAATGGTTGCGTCTTCCTTGGGAAGTTCATCTGCAGAATAACAAGGCACAGCCACTAGGAAAAGCAACAAAAGTAATGCTGTTCTAAACAACCTCATTGAAAGCCATTTTATATGAAAAAACATTTTAATACAGTACTTATTAGTGGTATACAAATAGTCAGAGTTTTAGCGACTCAAAAGTCTCACTTTTAGGAGCCAAATATGCTACCCTCAGTGAACACTAAGATAATAGCGACCCTTGGACCTGCCAGCAGCAGTAAAGAAAAACTGGAAGCCTTGCTGGAGTCTGGAGTAAACGTCTTTAGACTGAATTTCTCTCACGGGACCTATGATTTCTTCAAGGAGACCATCGCAAGTATCAGAGAGATAAGTAAAAGCAGGAATGTCGATATTCCTATAATTCAGGACCTACAGGGACCTAAGATACGACTTAATCTATTCACAAATGAGCAAAAGGTAAACACTGGCGATACGTTAACACTCTCCTTGTGTGCACATGTAGATGACAATGTGGATAAAGTATGTGTTACGTACCCAGGACTTAATAACGAGGTAAAAAAAGGACAAAGGATATTAATAGACGACGGTAACATAGAGCTTAATATTACAGACATATCAAATGATCAGATACAGACCATCGTTAAAAAAGGTGGGACGTTAAAACCAAGAAAAGGTGTTAACCTGCCAGACACAAAACTATCCCTTCCTTCTCTGACTGAAAAAGACATAAAGGACCTTGAATTTGGGGCATCACAAAAGGTGGATTATGTGGCTCTCTCTTTTGTTAGATCACATAAGGATATACTTGAATTAAAACATTATCTGAAAACGTTCAAACTTGGAGCTGGCGTTATAGCTAAAATAGAAAAGCCAGAAGCGTTGACAGATATTGATGCCATTGTTGAAGCCTGCGATGCAATATTGCTTGCCAGAGGGGACCTTGGTGTTGAAATAAATCTTGAACAAGTACCTACAGCACAGAAAAAAGTAATAGAAGTTTGTAGAGTAAAAAAAGTCCCAATAATAATAGCGACCCAAATGCTTGAAACAATGACCAATAACCCTGTCCCAACCAGGGCGGAGGTCACAGACGTATATCAGGCCGTCAGCGATGGAGCTGATGCTGTAATGCTTTCAGGAGAAACAGCCGTTGGCAAGTACCCTGCGGAAACAGTACAGATGATGAAAAAGATAATAATGGAAAGTGAGAAGAACCTTTCTGCCTTTTGTTCAACTAGGGCCACTGAATTATCATCTAACACGGACGAAGCTATTGCAGAAATGAGTGCTCAAATTACGAACAAAATAAATGCAAAGTTCATTTGTTCTTTCACTTACAGTGGATGGACGGCAAGATTACTTTCCAAGACAAACACTCATCGCCCTATAATAGCTTTTACAACCCTGGACAATACAAAGAGAAAAATAAGCCTCTATAGGGTCGTGAAAGCTCTGCATATTGGTAACAGCATTGACGACATAGACAGGCTAATAGAGACTGCTAACAGCGAGCTTAAAAAGATGGGACTAGCTAATGCAGGGGATAAGATCGTGATAGTTGCAGGGCATCCTTTGGGAAAAGGTGGAGCGACCAACTTGCTCAAAGTACATACCATTGTATAAACTATTAACACAGCCTGACGCATCATCCTGATATTTAACCACTTGGTTTAGTTCAGACTGATAGAACTGGCATAAATATTGCTCCACCAATATCGCACAGAAATATCTGGAGGGCCTTTTCATGAAAAAATTATGCCTGTCTGTACTACTTTTAATATTGGGAACAAGTGCTTTTGCACAGGTGCAAAACGACATATTCTCCGCCGCTAAAGCTGGGGATGCTGCAAAAGTAGCCGCTTTCATCGCAAGTGGTGTAGACATAAATGGGAAAGATGCCACAGGTTGGACGATCCTAATGTATGCCGCAAAAGGGAACAAACTAACAGTAATAGAAAAAATCATAGAGTTAAAAACTACCCTAACTACAGTAGATGCAAAGAACAAATCAGGAACTACTGCGCTAATGATGGCGGCAATAAATGATAAAACAGTTGTGATAACAAAGTTGCTTGATGATCTAGATGCTAAAATAGATGAAATAGACAATGGTGGCAAAACAGCGCTCATATGGGCGGCATCCCTTGGAAAGATCAAGGCAGTAACAACATTAGTGGAATTAGGAGCTGACAGGACAATTAAGGATAAAAACCTAAAAACAGCCGCCATGATAGCAAAAGATAAAGGCTACTCAGAAATAGTGGCTGTTTTAGAATCAAAAACAAAAAAAGAACAGGCTGAGGATAATTTGTTTTACTCAGCTAAGATGGGAAGCAATACAGACAAGATCGCCGATTATGTTAAGAAAGATGGCGCTAATGTAAACGCTGTAGATACTGCTGGCAAAACTCCGTTAATATGGGCTGTAGTTCACGGGAATACAACTGCTGTTTCAATATTGGTCTATGACCTGGATGCTGACATGACTATTAAAGACCTTTACAACAAGACCGCTGTGGACTACGCAACTGACCCATGGATAAAAGAGATCTTGGAAGCAAAAAAGAATAACACCGTAGATGACAAAACGAAGTTGTTTGAGGCAGCTAAAACGGGTGATCTTCTGACAATAAAAGAACTCTTCAACAAACACAGTATGGCATATATCACGGGCACAAAAAACACCGACGATATGACCGCACTAATGTATGCAGCAGAGAAAGGACAGACAGAGATGGTCATTGAACTTGTGAACACATATAAAGCGAACATAAATGCAGGTGATATTTACAACATGACGCCTTTAATGGTAGCTGCGTATGCCGGAAAAGCTGAGACAATTGATACCATGGTGAGTGACCTTAAAGCCCAGCTTGAGTTAAAGACCGTTGGCAATATTACTTATACAGCATTGCTATGGGCTGCATCCGTTGGAAAAGTAGAGTCGATAGATAAACTAGTTGAATTGGGAGCTAATATAAATGCAGTGGGACCAGATGGCGAGACGGCATTAATGCTTGTTGCTAAACAAGGTTTAACAGATGAAGTGGTAAAAATGCTGGATGGTTCCCTACATAAAAAGACCAGTACTGGAACTCTGGTAGAAGTAAAAGCAGATGCTACAGTTAAAGATAAAAATGGCAAAACAGTTATGGATTATGCAATTGACGCTGGCCATTTAGATATCAAGGACAAGTTAATAGTACTTGGAGTTCAATGAGCAAAAGAGCTCTATAATCGTAGTATAATTAGACATCTTGCTGTATAAGGGTTATACAGCAAATAATCCAAAAATCTAAATATTACAACAAGTTACATGGTGGCATCATAATTGCTTTATATACACTAGCATCTTTAGAGTGGATGCGGAATTTCTATAAACGGAGGTTTTTTAACCTATGAAGAACGCACTTAGAGTATTGGTCCTTTGCATAATATCCGCGTTCGTATTTGCCAACACGGCATCTGCGCAGGATAGATCGCCAGATAAAGGCTTTCTAAAAGCATACTATGAGCTTTACAGACACTCCATGACCTGCAAGCAGGAAATGGACAGATATAAAGCTAAAGGCATAGAGATCAAGAAAGAAAAACGCGAAGAGATAAAAGCGCTATATAAGGTAGACAAATCAGCATACGATGCAGCTCTTAAGGATCTAACAGGTAATACCTTCTATGATCCTATCGTCGTTCTATTAACACTTGGCCAGGTATATGTAGATCTATCATATAAAGTCGCAGCAAAAGACGATATGGAAATGAGAGAATCTTATTACAAATACATGAAACTATATAATGATTATAAGAACCCTCTTATGTTCAGTATTTACCAGGGCGTTTATTATGATCTAAAAGAAGCTGAAGATAAAGATAGAATAATGATAGACCCAGCTCAAATAGATGCAATGGTACAAAATGCAATCACCCTAAAAGCGCAGAGCATAATGGCTTGCACACTTACAGGCGTTACTGCAGAGGGAAAACAGATAACTCTTAAGACAGCAGGATTTACTCCAAACGATCTTACTATAGACGCATCTGCTTGCTTTAGTGCCGCAGACATAGACAAGAGCAAACAGGAAGGAGCTCTAAAAGATGCTGACAAGAAAGTTGCTGATGCAGACGCAGCAGTTAAATCTGCAGACGATAACGTTGCTAAAACTGGTCCTGCACTTATAGAAGCAAAGAAAAACTACGATGCTAAAAAGATAGCTTATGATGCCGCAGTAAAAGCAGCAGCAGCTGATCCGACCCTTGTTGAACCTAAGAAAGCTGTAGATAATGCAACTAATCTATCTTCAGCCGCTGATAAAACAGCTGCTGATAAGAAGAAAGCACTTGATGATGCAAGCAAGCTATCTAGCGCCGCTGACAAAACGGCTGCTGACAAGAAGAAAGCACTTCAGGATGCTACAAACGCTTATAACGCAGCAGTGGCTATCACGCCAATAGATCAGCCAAAAATAGATGCTGCTAAGGCTATAATGGATCAGGCAAAAGTTGATTCTGATAAAGCAGATAAAGATGCTCTAGCTGCTAAGGGTATAACGGATCAGGCAAAAGTTGATTCTGATAAAGCAGATAAAGATGCTCTAGACGCTAAAACGGCCCTTGATGGTGCTAACAAAACTTATAACGAGGCTATGGCTAAATCTAATAGCGATCTTGAAAAGCTAACAGCAGAATATAATGATCTAGAAGCTAAATATCTAGATGCTCAGAAAAAAGATAAAAAAGCGAAAGAAGACCAGATAAAGGCTAACGCTGCTCTAGTAAAAGCTAAAAAAGAGCAGACCAGCGCGCAGTCTGAGCTAGATAATCAGAAGCTAGATAACGCACCTGTTAAGCCAAATGACGACCAGAACCTAAACCAGAACCAGAACCAGAATCAGAATCAGAACCAAACTCCTCCTCCAGCAGAAGTAACTACTGACTTTGCTTCTGCCGATGTAACAGGAAGCGTAACAGTTAAGGACGGAGCAATAACTAAGGTAGTTGTTGGAACTGAAACAGTAGAGAACCTAGGTTCAGACACAGCGTTCGTAGGCGCAATGGGCGATGGTAAGAGCGTAACTGTTGTAATAAATGAAGATAAATCGATAACTTTCTCAGTTGATAACAAGGAGCTTACTAAAAAGTAAAAGACCTTTCCTCAATAAGAGAACAAAGGGCGTAGTTGTTAGCAACTATGCCCTTTGTTTTTGTAAGTGATATATTTTGATAAAGCCTTAACAGCTCTGTCCGCTTCTCTAAATACAGGAACACTTTTTATTACCTTGCATGCAGGATCATAAAGCTCGCCGCTATCTACAACCACAACGAAAGGTTTTTCTGCAGTTCTAGCGTAATCCTCTATCATGTTGAACATGGATTCAGGACCAAGTTCTTCTTTTATAGACTTCAACGCTGGGGTCATTGGTATGCAGGAAACTATCCCTGCAGACACAGACTTGTCGTTTAGGAGCAGTTTAAGACAGCTTACATATATACTGTCGTTGGCCACAGGAGTTATGTCTAAAGGGTTACCTGCAGTAACAAGGTTATCTATACCAGAGGCCGCAAGTTTGGCGGTTATTTCTTTTATTGTATCTGGGCTGATCTTTGCAAGCCCAGAGGACTCAATATTATCAGCCATTCCAACGGTCTCAAAACCGGCATTACTTATTATTGCGAACTTGCTACCGTGGAATTTACAGTGTCCTAGGTCCACCATTATCCTCAGCATGTCCTCAAACTCTGTAAAACTTTCTACTACCAGAGCGCCAGAATCTTCCATTACAGCCTTATAAACAGGGTATTCTCCAGCTATAGAGGCAGTATGGCCGCTTGCCGCTGATTTGCCAGCACTGGAGCGTCCACCCTTGTAGATTATTACATCCTTACCCTTGTCCTTAAGTTCTCTTATGGCGCGCGCCGCCTTTATACCGTCTAATTCCTTAAAACCTTCAACATACAGAGCTATCACCTTAATTTCTGGCTTATCCATAAAGAAGCTCAAATAGTCGCTAACAGTAAGGTCCATCTGGTTGCCTATAGATATGGCGTATTGAGGAGTAAGGTCTGTTTTACTTATCTTTGAGATTATAAAAGCGCCGGACTGAGAGATGAAAGCATATGGTTTAGGCGTAGAGTAATGCATCTTTTTACTTGGGATAAAGAACGTGTCATATCTCCCTGGATTTGATACCACACCCAGACAATTCCCACCCACCAATATAGGCCCCTTATCCTTGGTCTTCCTGCTTTCCTGAACTAGCTTAACAATATCGCCTTCTAGTTTATCGCCGCCTTCTTTTTCTGCAAAGCCCCCTGGAATTATTATTACACTCTCTATTTTATTGCTGTTTATAGATTCCTTTATTACTTCCCCAGAAACAGTGGCACTAACGGCAAGGACCAAAAGATCTACTTTATAAGGAAGCTCCTTTACGCTTGGAACGCATTTAACACCATCTATTTCCTTGGTCTCTGCTTTTATTACGAAGATCTTATCTTTTGGGAATTCTCTATTGATAACGTTGTTAAGTATTATCCTTCCCATATTCATATTCTTTTCAGACACGCCAATAACAGCGATAGATCTTGGATGCAAGAGGTTCTCTAGTTTTTCTACAGGTCTTGGATCTAGGAATTTAGGTTTATTCTCTATCTTCATCAGACCATCTATTGCTATAAATTGTTCGCCAGAAACGACTATCGGATTTATTTCACATTCTGATATTACAAGATCAGAATTATTATTATCGTAGCTAAAATATTTTCCAAGCTCCCTCAGCTTATTCAGAGGGTTTAGTATAACGTCATCATAGAGGAGCTTTTTACCAACCCTATCCAGTCCTGCCAGTTTACAATACGCGGCATTGCTCTTTATCATATCTGACGTTATTGCTTTATGTTCTGTAGAAAGGACAGAAAATGAATTGTTCATCGACTTACCAAAGAACTCCGTATCTATTCCACCTATCCCAAAGCCTAAGATCGTGCCAAAATCCCTGCTGTTCCTTACTGACGCTATAGCTTCATTCCCGAAGGCACCCTTGTATGCTATCTTCTCTAACACAAGAAAGCCGGACACCTTATATTCAGCGGTTTTTCTTTTAATATCGTCTATAGACTTCTCTATGTCCGCCGTGTTGTTCTTACAAAATACCACGCCTCCAAGTTCTGTTTTATGCAGGATCTCAGAAGACACAACTTTAACAACGACGTCATCAGTAGACATACTGGCTTTTGGGTCATATTTATTGCCAAATGGGATGAATTGATATTTTGGTGTCTTTATCCCTATTGAATTAAATATTGAATAGACCTCATGTTCCAACAGAACATTCCTTCCATCTTTTTTCACAGAATTAAGTACAGAAACAACATCCTTCATTTAGTGGACCCTCCAGATTTCGTCGTCGATATTTAAACGGGTATATTGTAATTTCAGGCTTTTATCAAAATAAAAAACCCGAACAGCTGTTGAGCCGCTCGGGTTCTAATTATTTAATAACCCCATAACCCTGTTTGGATATTATATGGCAATGTATGGTATTGCAATAAAAATTTTTATACTACTAGCGTGCTGTGTGCTATATGTTCAGTGGTAATGAAGATCTTTAACTTAAACCCCACAGCCAACAAGAATCATAAGGGCTTAGCCATATCCATAGGGGTATTTGATGGTGTGCATTTGGGACATCAGAAAATTCTAAACAAATTAATAAGCTATAAACCTTGCGGGGTAATTACCTTTTATAAACACCCTAGATCAGGAGTCAAGCTACTCCAACCATTCTGCGAAAGGCTACGCATCTTTAAAGCAATGGGAATAAACAAGGCCTTTGCCGTAAGTTCCAGGGATAAATTACTATCACTTTCCGCAGAGGACTTCGTTATCAATGTGCTAAAACCTATGGGAATTGATACGGTCGTCGTAGGACTTGATTTCAGACTAGGGCATAATAGAGATACAGATGTTAATGAATTTGAAAAGATATGTGAAAAATATAAAATTATCGTCGATAAAATAGATATTGTTCTTGAAGGGCATAATGAGAAACTAAGCTCAACAGAAATAAGATCAGAGATATCCAAAGGTGAGATGAAAGAGGCTAATGCCTTGTTGGGAAGGCCCTTCTCCATAAAAGGCTACGTCGTCCGCGGCGCTGGGCTTGGTGCCAAGATAGGCTTTAGCACGGCTAACATTAATCCTCATCCTATAAAGCAGGTCGTCCCTGCAAATGGGGTTTACAGGACACAGACGCTCATAGGCCAGAAAACATACGACAGCATGACCTATATAGGCACAAACCCAACCTTGAAAGATGGTAAGTATTATTCTATAGAGACGCATATCCCTGGTTTTAACAAAGATCTTCATGGAAAGGTCATAGAGGTTAAGTTCCTGGAAAGGACCAGAGGAGAGATAAAGTTTAATTCAGCGTCAGAGTTAGCGAAGGCTATCAAGAAAGACATAAAGAGTGGGCTTGCTGTATAGTTATTGAACAGATATCAACTATTTAGTGCTCTAAAAATCTACACCCCTTAGAGTAAAACTTAATAAAATCAGTTACATATCAATTGAACTCCACTTGGCATGGGGGTTGCATTATTAAAAGTAAAACTTTAAGGAGTTTAGAGGGGGAATAGAAAATGAAGAAACTTTTAGTGATCGTAGTTTTAATGCTGACAGCTTCTCCGGCTGCTTTTGCTGGTAACTGGAAGCCTGTACAGATGAGAAGTAACCCTGGTTTTTGGAATGGCTTTCTAGGCACTCCAAAAGACAATAAGGGTAATGCAATTCAAAATTGCAGGACAGCGATTCAGGGTGACGTAAGTCCTCTTGAAACAGCGGCTTTGATGGCTGTTACTAAGAACGGCGTAAGCAAAGATAACGCGGCTGGTATAGCTGCCATTTTTGCAGCAATTAAGTAAGTACTACTTAACCTGGGTCTTAAACAGGCTGTTGACTGTACTAGTACTCTGGTCTGAATTTAGCCAGTTGTACGCTGTACCAAAGGTTGGATAAAAAGCCTTCTTGGGACAAGTAGGGTCTAGCTGAATAAGATCTGCGGAAAGAGACATATTATATCCGACATCTTCTTTATAACCTTTAAAGCTATAGTCGTCATCCCCCAAGGCTATGGCTGGCAGTACGAAAATAAAAAGACTAAAAATTAAAGTTTTCATAGTTATGTCCTCTCAAAAAACGTCTATATAAGATCTATTAACCTAAAGACCATCATTAAATCCAGATAGTCCTGATAAGCTCTTCGGATTCCTGCGAGCTTTTCTTTAACATTTCCGCTACTAGTTATTTTAGGAGATCCGTCCGTACCATAGCTAAGCAGAAGTGACCCGTATTTTGAGACTATTTCATTGAGCCTTGCCTTTTCATCATATTTTAGCACGAAGGTGTTGGCCTTACTGTCTGTTATTTTGGCCACATTACCATTTCCATCATAGTCCAGTTTGAATTTAACCACATCACTACCAGCAAAGACCATCTGCCCCTTATCATTATATTTAAAGCGGTAAGGACGGCCATTATTTATGATGTATTCTATCCTCCCACCGTTATCATAGCGAACCTCAACGATCCTTCCATCAGAGAAGACCTTCTTCTTTAGGAAGCCACTCTTGTCATACTCGAACCTTGTAACTTTACCGTTATCGTTTATGACCAACGGCGTACTGCAACACATCGTGTAGGTAACTATTTTTTCATTGTTCCCGGTCAGTTGCCTCATTTTATAAGTGTACATGGTACCATCTGGTTTTGGGCGTTTCCAGAACTCGTACTTATCTGACGCTACTTCATTACCAAAACGTTTAACTACATTAACAGACTCGTAATATTGGTTTTTCCCTTCATCACTTGAGTATTCTGTATAGGTTTCCCATCCATCTGGTGTCTTCTGGTAAACTATCCTTCCTGTGTCACCCTCATATTTCATGCTCCATTTTTGAGCATCTCCACCAGCGGCAGGATACATCACAAATTCTGTCATCTTATGATATGAGTTGTAAGTATATTTGTACCTTCCACCGTTGGAATCAGTAGCCTCTATAAGGTCGTCCCTGTCATCATATTTATATGTAGAGAACTTGTTGTTGCTCATCTGGACCCTATCAAGTAATCCTTTTTCATTTATGTAGAACTTCATCCATCTTCCAAGCTGGTCCCTGACGCTCTGGAGGGCTCCATTAGGAGCGTAAGAGAACATTAGGAACCTTCCACTCAAGAATTTTTGTCTTAATATCTTGCCGTCATTGTCAAACTCATCCATTGTCCCATCATTCCTTGTACGTAGATATCCACCTCTTACTTTTTTTATTACCTCATCGCCTCTTTCTATACACGTAAGGACAGAGCCTTCTGCAGGTTTTCCTTCAAGATTATATTTTTTAGCGAACTCGAACAAAAGCATTGGGTCCTGTAATAATTTCTTTTTCAGCTTGAACTTGAATTCAGGACTTGCCTCTCCTCCACCAGCACTAGCAAGATCAATTATCTTATCGGCAAGCTTTCCCAAGTCCTTGTTC
>JBAXXF010000022.1:0-11213 GCA_037128035.1 bacterium
GTCCTCCATAATATCCAAAAGATGTTGGCCAAGTTTACACACGTCCGTAGCAGTGCCGAATAAACCAGCATGCCCAGCGATGCCTTTGAATACGTATGCGTTCTCATCATTTACTTCGCCGATCAATTTTTTGTTCCTTACGCTACTGAACCCAGAGGATACAAATTTTTTATCGTTCTTAACAGTGGAGTTAACAGTTGGTGAGTAACAAAGATCGTGTAGTTCCAGTGGCGCTGTTACAAAGTGGTCAAAGATGTAATCCAGTTTGTGTTCCAGAACTATTTCTGATACTTCCCCTAACATTATATATCCAGGGTCTGAATAAAGATGCTGACTTCCAGTGATATAAGATCTTGGTCGTGACCTTACGAACATGTATGCATCACTTCTATTTTTTACAACGTTATAAATTTCATACCAGGAATCAAGCCCAGAAGAGTGGTTCAACAGGTGTGCTACGGTTATATCCTTTAGGTCCTTGTTATAGCTTAGAGCATACTCGTCGAATATATCGCATATCTTTGTATCAAAGGATAGAGTTCCTTTATTTACGAGTATTGAGGTAACAAGGCTTGTACATAAAGCTTTGGTCAGTGAAGAAAGGTCGAAAAGATGGCTCGGTGTTACTATACCAGGTCCTTCTTCCTCTCCGCTTTCCTCAAAGAAAGTCTTGCCATCGTATAACGAGAGTACGTTATTACCTTTGTGGTTTACTTCAATGCCAATGCCGGAAAACATTTTTTCTGAGATAGCTTTCTGTATTACATGTTTTAATTTTTCCACATTTTGCTCACTTATTTTTTTTATTAAAGGGTGAATATATTAGAAGCTCTTGATTTGCAAAATCTATTTTAGCTTTTACCCCCATCGGAAGTGGATAATCAAAACCGCCATGGCCTGCCATTATCCCGGATACCACCGGCACATTCAAGATCTCTGCTATCCTAAGGACGGCATCTTTCCAACTATAAGGGGCTGTCTCGCAGTTCTCCATCGATCCAACAGCAATTGCTTTTA
This sequence comes from bacterium, assembly GCA_037128035.1. Lineage (GTDB taxonomy): Bacteria > Bdellovibrionota > JAFGOL01 > JAFGOL01 > JAFGOL01 > JAPLFT01. Next base: position 1,018 of record JBAXXF010000022.1, read on the forward strand.
TGCCCTTTATAACTCCTGATGATAGGAGCTGATTGAGCATTCTGTCTATTTTATATGGAGGCTCGTTCGTATCTTCCAGAAAAAGGATATGTCCTTTTAGTGACTTCAGATAAGGGGTGCCAACCATACTTGTAAGTACAGAAAGACAGCCACCAAAAATAGGAGCTGTAACTACTTTATTGCTGGTTTTTAGCAACTGCACCTTTATCTTAAGGTCGTGTGAAGTTGATAGCTTTGATATTACATTTGAGTTAAGATGCTTATTTATTATATTAGGCCCGTAGAACATTGGTATTTTATACTTTTTGTACAGATGGCAAAATAGGGCTGTTAAGTCGCTATATCCCATTAGTATCTTTTTTGATATTTTTTTACTTAGATCCTTTTTGTCTATCAGTGGTAGTATTTGCGCAGAACCATAGCCTCCACGTACAAAGAATATTGAGCTTATTTCGTCGTTATTTATAAGAGCCAAAAGGTCTTTTGCCCTGTCCTCTGGGGTGCCAGAGACAAAACCATTTTTATTAAATATAACGTCGCTATATACTGTAGTGAACCCCGAGCTCTGTAAAAAGGATACAGCTTTGTCGAAGTCTTCTCTTTTAAAAGGCGACGACGGTGCTGCAATGCCGATCTTGGAGCCCTTTTTTAGAGGTATAAGTTGATTCATTATTTAAGGATTATATGTTAAGAAAAGTCGAATATGAAACATATTTTGTTGAATGAATACTTGAGGTCAAGGTTTGGGGAGAGGGTTCAAAGGATACCCTTGGACCCTGGCTTTAATTGCCCAAATAGGGAGAACGGCGGTATTGGCTGTATCTTTTGCGATGAGGCTGGCTCTGCGGCTCCGTGGATAAAGAAAGGAATGAGTATAACCAAGCAGCTTGAAAGAGGCGCTGGGATAGCTTCTAGAAGATATAAGTCCAATAAGTTCATCGCCTATTTTCAGGCTTTTACCACGACCAATGCAGATGTTAAGGTCTTAGAGGACCTATATGAGGAAGCTTTGGCTTTTCCTGGCATTGTTGGCATAGCTATCTCGACAAGGCCAGATACTCTATCCGATGATGTAATAGAAGTTTTAGAGAAAATATCCAAAAAGACCGCACTCTGGGTGGAGTTAGGTGCTCAATCCATGAATGATAAAAGCCTTGAATGGATAGGCCGAGGGCATTCTTCTGAATCCTTTAGGGTGGCTGTAAAAAAACTACGCGACAAGAACATAGAAGCAGTGGGGCACATTATCTTTGGTCTCCCTACGGAGACAAAAGAAGAGATGTTAGGATGATTTAAAGACTTTCTTGGGACTGGGATAAATGGATATAAGATACATGCACTGCACATCATAAAAGGGACACGCCTTGCTCATCTGTACGAGGCTAAGCCTTTTAAACTTTTGGAAATGGACGAGTATATAGATATAGTAAGGGAAGCCATTAGATTAACGCCAGAGGACGTGATCATACACAGGCTTACTGGCGAAGTTGAAGAGAGCCGTCTTTTGGCTCCCAGTTGGATAAGGGAAAAGAATGAACTATTGAGGAGGATCCTTGAATAAGTTATTGTATGTCTTTTCTTCTTTTGTCATAGGCTTGTTCCTTGGCTCCATAAACTGGTACCTCTTATATAGGCTTTATAGGAACCTGATAGTTTTCAGCAATAAGGGCAAATTATCAAAAAAAGACAAAGTAAACCTAGTGCTTACGGCGTTGCTGAAGGTCTCCGTTCTCTTTGCTGGCTTGTACATAGTTATAGTTGTTTTTAAGTTCAATGTGTTGTATTTACTATTGGGCCTGGTTATATCACTGATATGCATGGCTATTTTAGTGTTTAGGATGAATAAATAATGCACGGCTTTACATGGTTCAATCTTATCCCTTTCGTCAATAAGTACGCAACACATGAGTACATACATGTGGTCACGGCTATCTTTGTAGCCATCCTATGCCTAATATTAGCTGTCTTTATGGGCATAAAATTGAGAAGGATAAAAGACGCTGAAATACCTGATGCCAAATTCAATCTAAGGAACATAATAGAGTTGCTGTCCGAGATGATCTTTTCTTTGGCTACGGAAGTAATGGGCGAGCACAATGCAAAGAAGTTCTTTCCTGCGCTTGCGTCTATCTTCCTCTTCATCTTTTTTAATAATTTGATCGGACTCATTCCTGGCTTTGTACCTGCAACGGACAATATCAACACGACCTTAGCTTGTGGTGTTTTTATTTTCATCTATTATAATTACGTCGGATTTAGGGAACACGGCCTAGGATATATAAAACATTTTTTTGGTCCTATAATGTGGTTAGCTCCTTTGATGTTCCCCATAGAGCTGATAAGCAACTCAGTAAGACCTCTCTCTTTGGGACTTCGTCTTTTTGGTAACATGACGGGAGATCACCTGGTCTTGAGCATATTCTCAGATCTTATACCAGTAGGGGTCCCTGTGATCTTTTTAGGCTTGGGTTTATTTGTCTGTTTTTTTCAGGCACTTATATTTGTTATTTTATCGATAATTTATTTAACATTGGCTCTGTCACACGACCATTAATCTAAAGAGGAGGAAGAAATGAAAACTTTGTACAGGATCGGAAAAACATTGGCTGGATTGTTTGCGGCATACATGATTCTTGTGTTGCCTGCTGTCGCATCAGAAGGTGCTGCTGCAGCATCTGAAGGATCAGATAAATCATGGCTTAAGATGCTTGCGGCTGGTCTTACTATTACAGCAGCGGCTATCGGTGGAGCTATGGCTCAGGGTAAAACAGCATCTAGCGCTCTAGAAGCTATAGGACGTAACCCTAGCGCTCAGAACAAGATATTTGTTCCTATGATCGTTGCGCTTGCTCTTATAGAATCTCTTGTAATTTATGCTCTCGTCGTTGTTTTTGCAAAAATGTAAATTTAGAAAATGACCTATATTAAAGCCCTTCATTATTTATAATGAGGGGCTTTTTTATTGGAAGAAAGAGCCCAGTTCCCGCCCCTTGAATTCAGAGTACTTTATTGGTCTATATTCAGAGGTCTTTAGTGCAGAGATGAATTCTTCCTCTGTCTGTATAGTTTCCTTGAATAGTGTAAGGGTCCTTCCTAACTCACTTGGCACATGAGCATCAGAGCCGCCTGTCATCTTAAAATTGTGTTCCTTGGCATAAACAAATGCATTGCCATTCTCTGTGTCGTTGTTATGTCCGTTAAGTGTTTCCATTATACGTACACCGTGAAAGGTCTTGTATTCGGTATTATAGTGCATAACGTTGTGTCGTCTAAAAGGATGAGCCCATATAGCCACGCCATTGAACGAGTTCACGGCTGAGATCACTTTTTCTACAGGTGGTAAAAATTCCATGCCCTTGATAAGTGGTTTCCAAAAATCATTCTTTAGGCCAAATATAAGCAGTTCTCCATTATCGGTGGCAAGCTCGACACCTCGTATAACAAGGGGACTCTTGTTCCTGGTAATAAAATTCTCTATACCGATGCTTTCTTCAAAAATGCTGTGGTCTGTTATGCAGACTATATCGATGCCTAAGCGCTGAGTCCTATCTATAAGTTCCTCTGGTGTAATAACACTGTCTGGGCTATAAGTTGTATGTGTATGAATATCGGCTACAGTCATGACGCTAACCAGAGTAGCATAATTGGTTTTTAAATGGAATAAATTATTAGTTGAGAGGGCTGGACCTTGGACATAAAAACCCTTTTGATCGGGAAGTTCTTGAAAGATAGAGGCGAACGGTCCCCGTTGATCTCCTTGTTCGGGATATTAGGGGTGCTTATAGGTGTCTTTGCGATAATAGTAGTAATGTCCGTAATGATAGGCTTCGAGAAGGACCTTGTAAAAAGACTAATAGGTACACAACCCCACGTCTATATAACCGATTCCAATACGCCCGCTGTCCTTAAGAACTGGTCTGAAGTCCTTAATAAAATATCAAAAGATGAATATATGCAAGATAACCTGGTATCCTCCTCGCCGTTCGTAGAGAGTGAGATGATACTCTACTTTGATAAGGTTACTATAGGGGCTGTGGTCTTTTCCGTAAAAGATGATTTTTTTGCTAATATGCTAATAAATGCTCCACAGCATAGGGAGATATCGGTTGGGGAACAGCTTGCTTTGGGCAATCAGATAATGAGAAATGATGAGGTTGAGATCCTTTCTGCCTGGGACCTTGCTACGACGACCTCTACGGCTCCCAAGATAAGGACCTTTAAGGTCCGCGACTTTGTGAGAACGGGTACTTACGTAAGGGACCTCAAATATATATACGTTAACATAAATGATGGTATGGACTATTTTACGCCGATAAAAGGTTATCCAACAGGGGTCGCTCTCTTTTGTAAGCGTCCTATAGACATAGAAAGGATGGAGACCAAGCTTCGGGCCCTTATGTCGGAATATCCCAACTTGAAGATAGAAACATGGAAGAATAGGAACAGCAGGGTCTTTTATTCCCTAAAACTTGAAAGGATAGCGATGATGATAACGCTCTTCTTTATAGTGCTGGTTGCAAGTTTCTCTATAGTGGTCTCATTGGTTTTAATGGTCGAATCAAAGAGAAGGGATTTTACCATATTGATATCCATGGGTCTTAGACGCAAAATGCTCAGAAAGATCATTCTTATGATAGCCCTTATAAAGGGGGTATTAGGTGCTGTTACGGGAGGTATACTAGGTACCTTATTCTGTTATCTGCTTCAAAAGTACAAGTTCATTTCCCTTCCTGCCATATATTATGACACACATCTCCCTGTCAATTTAGACATAACTTTCAATATCTTAGTGGTGTTGATAGCAATTCTTATATGCCTCCTTGGGACCCTCTTCCCATTAAGGATGATATCAAGGTTCTCCGTTATTTCGCAGTTGAGAAAAGACAGCTAGCCCTTGTTTGCTTTTGACTTCCAGGGGTGGTATAAGGTCTCACTATGCTTAAGGATTACAAGGGATTACAACATCTTAAGTCCATGAACATTGAGGAACTTAAGGTCCTCTGTGACGACATCCGTGCAGAAATTTTAGAGGCTGTATCTAAAAATGGCGGACATCTGGCTTCTTCCCTTGGCGTGGTGGAGCTTACAGTAGCGTTGCACCATGTTTTTGACAGCCCCAGGGATACCATAATATGGGATGTCGGGCATCAGGCATACGCTCACAAAATACTTACAGGCAGAGACATATCCAATATACGTACTAAAGAAGGAATGAGCGGGTTCCCAAAACCGTCAGAAAGCGTGCACGATCCTCTTGTTGCAGGACACGCTGGGATCTCTATTTCTGAGGCAGCAGGCATAGCAAGGATGAAACCTGACAACTTTTCTATCGCTGTAATAGGTGACGGATCTATGACCTCTGGTATAGCCTTTGAGGCTATGAACCACTCTGGTTCGCTTAACCTGGGCAACATGATAGTTATACTAAACGATAATGAAATGAGCATATCCAAGAATGTGGGCGTTATAGCTAACTTTGTTAACAGCAGGATCATTAACACGGCCTACTATCAGAAGGTCAAAGCAGAGATAAAGACGCTATTATCCTCTGTACCTTTGCAGAAAAAATTCAATGTAGACCTTGTTAATCTGGTTAAGAAGATCAGGGCATCGGCTGTTAACTTTATAGCTCCTGATTCTTTCTTTGAAGCTTTTGGGTTCCATTATGTAGGACCATTTGACGGACACGATCTTGAGGTCCTTATAAAATCACTTAAGAACATACCAATAGGCGAAGGAGATGATTCTCAGCCTCTATTAATACATGTCATAACTAAAAAAGGGATGGGTTATGCTATGGCAGAAGATGACCCCTGTGTATTTCACGGGATAGGGTCCTTTGATGCTAAGACTGGGATAGCGACCAAGAACTCTAAACTCCCTTCTTTCACGAATGTCTTTGGAGAAGCTTTGCTTGATATAGGAAAAGATAATGAAAAAGTAGTTGCGATAACAGCGGCTATGAAAGAAGGCACAGGCCTTAATGCTTTTGCTGATAATTTTCCTAATAGGTTCTTTGATGTAGGTATAGCCGAACAACATGCAATAACATTTGCGGCAGGATTGGCTCAGGCTGGATCTTTGCCAGTAGTTGCAATGTATTCTACCTTCTTACAAAGAAGTTTAGACCAGGTCATACATGATATCGCACTTAACAATCTCCCTGTCGTCATTTGTCTGGATAGGGCTGGTTTGGTGGGCGAAGATGGTTCCACGCATCATGGCGTCTTTGATTATTCTTATTTAAGGAATATTCCAAACCTTACGATCATGGCTCCTTCCAGTGCAAAAGAGCTTAGGAACATGTTGTGGTCATCCATTTCAAAATATAAAGGGCCAGTTATAATTAGGTATCCTAGAGGCTGTGTCCCTTCTTGGGAGATCAATGAGGTCAACAACAGCAACTTTAATGAGATAGAGCTGGGTAAGAGCCGCCTCATCTATAATAACAATTCGTCAATAGATCCATTGATAATATACGCCGCTGGATACTCAGCATATATAGCAAAAGTGGCAGCAGAAGAGTTTGTTAAGACCAACCCTAATGTGGGAATAAAAGTTTATGATGCGCGCTTTATAAAGCCGCTGGATAAAGAGACCATATTGTCTGAGGTACTTAATTGTAGTGGTTTTATAACCGTAGAAGAGAATATGTTGTCCGGTGGGTTCGGCTCTGCTGTGCTTGAATGCGTGGTAGATAAGTATAAGACTTGTGACGTTCCTTTCTACAGAATAGGCATAGAGGACAAGTTTATTGAGCAGGGTACACAATCTGAACTAAGGGCAGAAGCAAGAGTGGATGTTCAGGCTGTTTATGATACTATTAAGGAAGCTATAGGAAAAAAAGTTTGGACTCAAGTATCAGAAAATCAAAACCCAATTCAGCATTAATAAAACCGGAAACAGCTCTGGTAGAGACCGGTCTTGCAAAAGATATAGATCAGGCTAGATCACTACTTTCCTGCGGCTTAGTTTTCTTAGGCGACCAACAGATAAATAGTAAAACAAAAATAACAGAAGACATGTTTGCCTCAAAATGCCTTAGGGTCAAATACAGCAAACCGTACGTAAGCAGAGGCGCTATAAAACTTAACTCTGTTTTTAAGAATTTTGACCTGGATGTAACTGGCTTTAAATGTCTAGATGTTGGGGCCTCCACTGGAGGCTTTACTCAACTTCTTCTAGAAAAAGGAGCAAGTCTAGTCTACGCCATTGATGTGGGTAAGGGGATCTTGGACCAAAAGCTCAGAACGGATGATAGGGTCGTTGTTATAGAAGGGATCAACGCAAGGTTCATGGATGAACACGATCTGACAAAATATAACTTGAGGACCGATAGCATAGATCTTTGTGTTATGGACCTTAGTTTTATCTCTATAAAACTTGTGATACCAAAGATCATTCCGTACATAAAAAAGGGAGGCTATCTTATCCCTCTCATAAAACCTCAATTTGAGGCGGCTAAGGACAAGGTGGGCGAGGGCGGAGTAGTCAGGGACCAAGAGGTGGTCAGGGATATACTTAGTTCAACTGAGTTATTTTTAAAGGAAACAGGTGTAGAGGTACTTAAGACAGTGCCATCGGACATAAAGGGGCCTAGTGGTAATCTAGAGTATTTTTGTGTAACAAAAAAAAAGCTATGATATCATGACTGGTGTGAGACAGCCTATGGGAGGATGTTTATGGAAAGAAGAGAAGCGCTCTACTATACAGAGCTCTCTGATAAGAACGTAAAGTGCGAACTTTGTGGCCACAATTGCAAGATACCTGATAGTGGTGTTGGCGTGTGCAAAGTCCGTAGAAATATAGACGGTAAGCTCTATTCCATGAATTATGGGAAGATAATCTCTTTAATGATAGATCCTATAGAGAAAAAACCGTTGTATCACTTCTATCCAGGCAGCAAGACCCTATCAATAGCCATGCAGGGATGTAATTTTAAATGTCAATTTTGCCAGAACAGCAGCATCTCACAATTGAACGATTGTTCTGAAATAACGGGTGAAGAACTTCTTCCTGATGACATAATAAAGATAGCAAAGGCAAAGAACGTAGACATTATCTCTTATACATATACTGAACCTACTATCTTCTACGAATTCATGATCGAAACGGCTATGCTTGCTAAAAGTGAAGGGATGAAGAACGTAATGGTTACCAATGGCTTTATAAACGAAGAGCCGTTGAGGGAGCTTTTAAAGTTCATAGATGCCTTTAATGTTGACCTGAAAAGTTTTAGGGAAACAACCTATGAAAAAATAATAGGCGGAAGACTGGACCTTGTACTAATGAGCCTAGAGGCTATAGCTAGAAGTAAATCATGGTTAGAAATAACGACACTGATAATACCTGGCGTTAATGATTCCTACGAAGAGAAAGAGGATATAGCTAGTTTTATATCTAATATGAACAAAAGCATTCCATGGCATATAAGTAAATGCTTCCCTCACTACAAAATGGCAAATACACAAGAAACGGAGTTTGAAGCTTTAAAAGAAGCTTATGTGATAGGCGTTGGTGCTGGTTTAAAATATGTTTATGTTGGTAACATAATGGACAGGAATTATTCATGTACGTTCTGCCCATCATGTAAGAAAGAAGTGATAGAAAGGAATGGCTACAATGTATCTGCAAAACAAGGAGAACTTTCCTCTCTAAAAGGTAAATGTGAGTCATGTGGTGCAGATATAGAAGGTAGATTCTGATCTTATTCTAATATTGGAGGGTGAAATGGAGAAAACAGTATTGTTGATATTGATAGGAGATAGAAAACAAGAAGCAGGTGTTGTTCAAAAGATCCTGACTGATTGGGGCTGTATGATAAAGACCAGACTGGGAATACACGACGGTGTCTTAGATAGTTGCAGTAACAGCGGTCTATTGGTGCTGGATATAGTAGGCGAAAAGACCAAGAATGAAGAGATGACAAGAAAGCTTAACCTTATTAAAGGTGTTAAAGCTCAGCTTGTAACACTGTCTATATAACTTTAGATCAGACTCAGTATTATAAAGGCCAGTATTATCCTGTATATTGCAAAGGGCATTAACTTTATCTTAGATAAAAGTTTCAGCAGGAATAATATTGAAGCCCATCCAACTAGAAAAGATACGATAAAACCTATAACTAAGACCAATAGCTCGTGTGAAGAAAAGCTATGTGTAGTCTTCAGTAGCTCATATCCTGTTGCGGCGAACATTGCGGGCACTGCACATATAAAAGAAAAGCTTGCTGCCTTTTTGTGGTCCATTCCACTGAATATACCACCAGATATTGTTGATCCTGATCTACTCATTCCAGGCCATAGGGATAGGCACTGGAATATGCCTACAACAAATGCTTTTTTATAACCGATGTCTATATTGCTCCTAGTTCTTCTCTGATAGTAATCCGCAAAAAGCATTAATACGCTTCCTACCATCAGACCTATTGCTACAGTGAACGGGCTGAACAGATACTGTTTGATAAGCCCATGAAGTAAAAAGCCTGCAATAAGCACAGGCACGGTGGTAACTATTAAATGTATTATGTTAGGGAACATTTTCAAATTAGGGCGAGGGCGAAGATATTCTCTGAAATTATCTTTGTATATTATTATTACAGCTAGTATAGAGCCCAGCTGGATAGCTATATCAAAGGTCTTGGCGAATTCACCACCAAACTCTAATAGCTTGCCAGTTATTATTAAATGCCCAGTAGAGGAAACGGGAATGAACTCAGTAAGACCCTGTACTACTCCCAATATTATTGCTGTAATGAAATCATGCATTGTGTTAGCTCCTTAGTTTTTGTTTAAGGTATTCTCCAGTCTTTGAATCACGGTTCTCTGCTATCTCTTCAGGCGTTCCTTTTGCCACAAGATATCCACCGTCTTCGCCACCATCTGGGCCAAGGTCTATTATATAGTCCGAAGTCTTTATTACTTCAAGATTATGTTCAATGACAATTATAGTATTTCCTTGATCCCTTAATTGATGAAGAACATGTATTAATTTTTTTACATCATCAAAATGAAGGCCTGTGGTCGGTTCATCCAAAATATAAATGGTCTTTCCTTCTGTCCTTTTTGCAAGCTCTCTGGAAAGTTTTATCCTTTGTGACTCTCCTCCAGAAAGCGTGGTAGCTGAATGTCCTAATTTCAAATATCCAAGCCCAACTTCATTTAGCGTCTTTAACTTTGTATATATCATCCTTATGT
>JBAXXF010000023.1:0-11067 GCA_037128035.1 bacterium
ACATATCGCAGACTATATCACTGATAAATTAAAGAAAGATAAAAAACCTATTCACAGAATACTTGTTAACGAGATCACTTCAAAAGGTGTTAAGGATGCAATAGCTCATCCCCTTGAGATCGATCTGAATAAATTCAACTCACAACAGGCCCGTAGGATACTTGATAGACTTGTTGGTTATCAGATAAGTCCGATACTTTGGAAAAAAGTAAGACGAGGTCTCTCCGCAGGAAGAGTTCAGTCCGTTGCGGTAAGACTGATAGTGGAAAGAGAAACAGAGATCAACAGCTTTAAGCCGGTTGAATATTGGGTAATAGAGGCTGATTTTACTGTTAATGGGAATGTAATAAGTGCAAAACTTTTTAAGATAGATGATAAAAAAGCAGAGGTAGCAAAAGGCGCCGATGCGGAGAATATTGTGCAGGCAGTGGAAACAGGCTCTGCTAGTATCTCCAATATAGATAAAAAAGAAAGAAGAAGGCACGCGCTTCCACCTTTCATCACAAGTAAATTGCAGCAGGACGCTTCCAGGAAATTAAAGTTCACACCAAAAAGGACCATGGCTATAGCACAGTCCCTGTACGAGGGTGTGGAACTTGGTAAAGAAGGAGCGGTCGGTCTTATCACATACATGAGAACTGACTCTGTAAGAATGAGTGACGAGGCTAAAGCTTGGGCCAGGGAATTCATCCTTAACAACTATGGGAAAGAATATCTTCCAGAAACTCCCAATGTTTATAAGACAAAAAAGAGCGCTCAGGACGCGCATGAAGCTATAAGGCCTACAGGTATTGAGCATACGCCAGAGAATGTTAAGCCTTATCTTTCTGCAGAACAGTATAAATTATACTCGTTGATATGGAATAGGTTTGTGGCAAGTCAGATGTCTCAGTCCGTTTATGATCAGACAGCTATAGACTTCTCCGTAAAGAACAGTGGGCATGATTATGTGTTCAGAGCAACTGGCAGTATATTGAAGTTCGCTGGTTATGAAAAAGTATATATGGATTTCAGAGAAGACGAGAGTGAGGATGAAGAGGCCGCAAAGACCCTTCCTGATTGCAGTACCAGTGATAAGGCTGTGATAGGCGGCATAGAATCGCAGCAGAAATTCACTCAACCTCCTGCAAGATACAACGACGCTACATTGATAAAGATATTGGAAGAGCTAGGGATCGGACGTCCATCAACATATGCATCTATCATCTCTACTATCCAGGAAAGAGGATATGTTGAAAAAGAGCAGGGCGGACAATTAAAACCTACTGAACTTGGGACAATAGTAACGGAGCTTTTAGTTACATCATTTCCAGAAGTGCTGGGTGTAGATTTTACAGCGGAGATGGAAGATGAGCTTGATAAGATAGAAGAAGGCACCATGAACTGGGTTAAGGTCCTTGAGGGCTTTTACACCGGTTTTGAGAAGAGCTTAAAAAGTGCCGATAAGAATATGCGCAGCGTTAAGACAGAGGAGACACCTACGGATGTCGCCTGTCCTGAATGCGGCAAAAAGATGATAATAAAGTGGGGAAGAAGAGGACAGTTCCTTGCATGCCCTAACTATCCTGAATGCAAGACCACGATGAATTTCACTAAACAAGATGATGGCAATATACAGGCGCAGGAAAAAGAGACCACAACAGAGAAATGTTCTATCTGCGGTGGAGATATGGTCGTAAAACAGGGCCGTTTTGGTAAGTTCCTTGCATGCTCAAAGTATCCTGAATGCAAAGGGACCAAGTCATTTTCTACAGGGATAACTTGCCCTCAATGCGGCAAGGGAGAACTTGCAGAAAGAAAGACCAGAAAGGGAAAACCTTTCTATAGCTGTTCACTCTATCCAGAATGCAAATTCGCAATATGGTACAAGCCTGTCGCAAGGACCTGCCCTAAATGTGGTTTCAAGGTCATGGAAGATAGAAAGGACAGCTACGTATGCGCAGACAAGGAATGCGGTCACAAGGAAGATAAAGAGACCAAATAGTGGGTCTCTGTCGGAGGACTTATGGCAAACTCAAAAGGATTTATAAACACAACAGTTGAACTATTTAAAAAGTCTTCATGCATTGCAAAGCTGATGATGAAAAAATCCATAATGGAAAGGAATAGAAAACACAAGTTCCAGCATCTAGGAGAGCTTACATACGCTCTATATAAGACTAGCGTTATAACTGATCCAACACTTAAAGAGTTGGTAACAGAAATAGACAACATCAACAAAGAGATAAGACAAACATCCGGTGAACTAAGCGGTTTTGTATATACTGACAAGAACTCATAGAGCCGATCTGCATATAAGCCATTCTGTGCTTTTCCAAGACCATCTGCAACAGCAAGGAAGCTGTATGAAGAACATGTAATCCTAGCACCAAAATATAATCTAAAAACATACCTAATAAGGCATCAACTCGTTTTAGCCTATTCATCGCTATAACATAATATTTTCTAATCTAGACAGTCTCTCAACGTGGAGCCTGTCTAGTTAAGAAAATATAATGTTATAGCATCTTCATACGTCCTCACTCCTGTTGAAGTTGTCTTATTAGGTATGTTTTTAGATTATATTTTGGTGCGTATGATTGCAGGGTTTGACGGCTTCCGGCAGAGAAGACGGCAAAGCCTATGCAAGCATAGGATTACATGGATGAATAAGCTGACTGGGTTGCAGGTCAGGAAAAATACAGAATGGCTTATATATAAATCGGTTCTATATCCAGCCTTCGATCTCGTATTTATTCAATTTGTTATACAGCGTCTTTAATGTAACACCAAGAGCCGTAGATGTCTTGCTCTTGTTACCGTTGAAGTACTGCAATGTGTTAAGTATGTGTTCTCTTTCTATGTCAGAAAGTTTCTGAGGGAACAGGCTGCTTGTTGCCCCTGTGCTCTTTGCTATCTTTTGCATTTCAGTTGGTATGTCATCAAGGGTTATAGTATTTCTTTTTCCGCCAGTTTCTCTTGGCATCATGACCTTTATTCTCTCTATGCAATTAGAAAGTTCTCTTACGTTTCCAGGCCATGGATACAGGGAAAGTACTTCCAGCGCCTCAGATGTTATATCCTTTATGCTTGAACCCATGAAGGTCCTTACCAATACTGGTATATCTTCTTTTCTTTTTCTTAGTGGAGGGATCCTCAAGACTATAGTGTTCAGCCTATAGAAAAGATCTTCTCTAAGGGAATTATTCCTTATTTCGTTCTCAAGTTTTTTGTTAGTTGAGGAGATTATCCTTACATCGGATTTTAAAGTGCTTGATTCTCCGACCCTGTTATACTCTCCGCTCTGTGCGAACCTTAAAAGTTTTGCCTGCATATTTGGAGATAACGCCGTTATCTCATCAAGATACACCGTGCCGCCGTTGGCTCTTTCTACATATCCTGTTTTGTCGCTGATGGCGCTAGTGAAACTACCTTTTATGTGTCCAAAGACATCACTGTCAAAAAGATCTTCGCTGAGTGATGCGCAGTTTATAACTACAAAAGAATTCTCTGACCTATTGCTCTTGTTATGTATCTCTCTGGCTACAAGTTCTTTTCCAGTGCCGCTTTCGCCAGTTATTATTATATTGATATTGCTCTTAGCAACACGGTCGATGATGTCCATGATGCTCTTCATTTCGCCACTTTCGCTAACAATAGCTAATAGCTTGTCATTAACCATTAAATGTTCCCCCTCTCCCTCTTTTATAATATCTGAGAATGTTTATACCAGAGGGTTTCCTTAAAAATCAAGACATTATTTTATAGGTAGGCCTTTTGATCATGACTATCAAACCGAAGGCCAGGATGGCGCAATAGCTTATCCAGATTGGGATATCAGTGGCGCACATTAAGAATCCCAGTATGCCGGCGCAAGCGAGGCACATGGATACATAAGGCAGTTGGGTGATTATATGTCTGGCTGTTGAGATCTTGTAGATACTTGAAGTTATTATGGAACTTGGGGAAAACGGGCTTATCATTTCTCCTGCAAGTCCTCCCTCCAGGATACCGGCTATCGTCATTGTGAGCTCTGTAATGCCACCCAACTGTCCCGCAATAGGTAGTAAAAGAGGGGTGAGTAGTGTGAATGTTACAAAACTATTGCCCATTATTAAGGTGGTAAGCACGGACATTATGAATGCAGTAAGTGGGAAGATCGTGCTCCCGATCTTGACCTTGAAGAGGCTGATTATGTAGTAAACGGTGCCCAGATCATAAAGGACTTTGATCAATGCAAAAGATAACACAAGCAACACAGTGTAGTTGATAGTCGATCTTAATGAGAGCCAAGACACTTTTCCTATTTCCTTAAAGCTGAGCAGATATGTCTTAAGCAGGATAGATGATACTGTCGTGAAACAGATCGCTGCGGAGACCAGTAATGATGTGTTTATATCGTCAAAAAAGAAGCTTCCAATGGATAGTACAGCGATAGCAGCAAAAATGGCGAAATAAGGTAGCCATCTATTGATTTTCATCATAGGTTTGAACTTGTCAGATGATGTATCACTGCTTACTACGTCGGTAGAGATCTCCCCGATGTTCTTGTTGAAAATAGAGTAACCTATTATCACAGCTATTATAGAGAATGAGAAGAACCTGAATGGTAAAGTTCTAGCGAACAGATCTATGGGACTAATGTTCAAGTTCAAGGCGTAAAGCTGATGGCTCAGCATCCCAAAGATATAAAGTATATATGGGGAGAAAAAAAGCGCCGGTAACGCAAGGCTTAGGGACTGAGATATAAATGATGAGCGGAACATCTGTTTTGGTTTTGTGGTAAAAAGATTGAACCACCATGAACCGATGCTGGCGAATATATATGGATGTACAGCCATAAAAGGGATCGGGAGGATCTTTAGGAATTTTGAGTTTATATCCTTAAGGTTCTTAGCGCAGGCCGAATATACCAAAAGTGCCAAGGATGCCTGGATGAGCATGAAAGAGATAATGATCTTTAGATTGGAAAAGTCCTTCCCTATCAGACCTGCCGGTATGTAGTTAGCTATCATCTGTTGCAAACCGACTATCGGTGAGTTGGCATTATTGATGATGCTCCCTACCCATACTGCGACAAGAAGACTAAGTATTGGTCTAAGGGTTATTATGGCGAACACCACTGCCAGAATGGCAGGGATGGTGCTTTTAGCTTTTATCGGCTCGCTAGTTATCTCTCTCGCATCAACTATCTTGCCTGTGTTCTTCTCATATAGAGTGAAATAGACGTTGTACTTTCCCTCAAAATCCTCGAACTTTGTTTCAAGCAGGTATGAGTTCTTCATCATAGGTGCATTCTTTATGTTCAACACTTCTATCTGGTAAGCAAGGCGATCCCTGTATCTTTTCCACTTATTAGTCTCGGTATTAACGGGGCTGGGGGCGTAGCTTATGTGGTCGCCCTTTCTGACAATGTCGTTTACTGTTTCTGTGAACTCGAACCAGATCTTATCAGCAGTCTTCTCCTGAAGATATTCGTTATCACCATCGTAGATCATAAGGAAAACAAAGAACAAGAGGAATGCGGAGCCTACTATGATCCTTAGCCTTTTCATTTGCGGCATTTTTACTATGAAAAGGATTATTTGACCATAGCGCATATTCAAAAATTTGACATAGTGTCAGTTACCCGTTACACTTTAACTATGGGGAACGTTGGAAAGATAATTTTCTGACGCGGGGGTGCCAAATGTCCATTGCTAAAATTCTTGTTGTAGATGATGAGCCTACGTACAGAGCGTCGGTATCCAGGTGTCTCACAAATAATAATTACCAGGTCACGGCTGCGGATAGCGCAGAAAAAGCTCTTGAGTATCTGACAGAAGGCAAGTTCGATCTTGTCATAACAGATCTTAAGATGTCAGGAATGAGTGGTCTTGATCTTCTGGGTAAGATGCAAGAGATAGCACCCAACACGGCCGCTATCATGATGACCGCATATGCGGCCATAGATACGGCGGTGGAAGCCACAAAAAGAGGCGCTTTCCACTATCTGGTAAAACCCTTCAATATAGACGACGTAATACAGCTTTCTCAAAAAGCCATAGAACACAAAAGGCTGAAAGAGGAGAACACGTATTTAAAAAGGCAGTTGAACAGGACTGGGAATATCTCCAATATAATAGCAAAGAGTAGCGGAATGAGGGATGTTGTAAAAGCGATAGAAAAAGCCGGGGCCACAGACTCTAATGTTCTCATCAAGGGAGAGACAGGCACTGGTAAGGAATTTATAGCCAGGTCCATACACTACTCTAGCCTAAGGTCCAAAAAATTGCTGGTCAGGATAGATTGTGCCTCCATGAATTCAGATGCACTGGAACTGGAGCTCTTTGGGTACGTCAAGGGAGCTTTTGCAGGGGCTGTGTCTTCAAAATCAGGTAAACTTGAGCTGGCAGAGGGCGGAACCTTGTTCTTAAATGATGTCTCCGATCTATCGCTGAGCACTCAGGCAAAGATCTTCAAGATAACAGAGGATAAGAAGTTCTATCCGGTAGGCTCTACAAAACCTGTGGACATAGATGTAAGGGTCATAGCTGCCACAAAACGCGACATAGAGAAAATGGTGAAGGACTCTAGCTTTAGAGAAGACTTATTCTACAGTCTCAACGTCATTCCTATAAATGTCCCTCCACTCAGGGAAAGGACAGATGATATACCTGGACTACTTAACTATTTTGTTAACTACTATAGTTCAAGGAATGGTAAGCAAGCGCTGGAAATAAGTGAAGATGTAGTGAAAACGCTCAGCAGTTACTTCTGGCCAGCGAACGTGAGGGAGTTACAGAACCTTCTGGAAAGGTTAGTTGTTCTAAATGATGGGAAAATAGATGCGTCATGTCTGCCCGCAAAATATACAGAGACCTCCGATGATAGACCAGTTACTGATGTTAGCTCCTTGAATTTTGTATCCCTTCCAAGGCTTGTTATGCCTGAGGCCGGTATAAACCTTAACGACGTTGTAAGGGACTTTGAGGAGGACCTTATAATGCAGGCGCTTACTAGGACCAACTGGAATAAGAACAGGGCGGCCAAACTTTTAAAACTCAACAGAACCACCCTTGTTGAAAAACTAAGAAAGAAAGGCTTGATAAATTCTAGAGTTGAATAAGTAATTGCCAAAACCATTTACCGTGCCTAAACTTCCAATTGCATATGAACATGCTTTGGAGCAAAAAAATTGAACAGGAAACGGCTGGTTCTGTAAAAAGAATAAGCTCCGGACCATACCAAAAAGTATGGGCTGTCGGCGGAGGTAAGGGCGGAGTAGGAAAAAGCCTTATAGCCGCTAACCTTGGTATTATGCTCGCCAGACAAGCTGATAAAGTGGTTCTGGTCGACCTGGACCTTGGAGGAGCTAATCTCCACACCTGTCTGGGCGTTGAACTTCCTCAATATACGCTTAGTGATTTTATAGACCGTCATGTTGATTCACTTGAAGAATTGATAGTTCCAACACCGATAAAAAATCTTGGATTGATAAGTGGGGCCCAGGACATCCTGGACATCGCAAATATTAAGTATGCCCAAAAGCAAAGGTTCCTTACAAAACTTACCAGTTTAGAGGCTGATTACATTATCTTGGATCTTGGTGCAGGCACCACGTTCAATACCCTGGATTTTTTCTTGGCAGCGGACCTTGGGATGATAACCCTTGTCCCTGAGCCTACGTCCATAGAGAATGTGTATCGTTTCATAAAGAGCGCATTCTACAGAAGACTTAAGAACCTTGAATCAACGATGCACATAAAGAAGATGATAGATAATATAATGAACCAGAGAGTGGAGAACGGTGTTCACACACCAGCGGATCTTCTTAATCAGATAGAGGCTACGGACCCTATCGTAGGGCAAAAAATAAAAGAAGAGATGATGAAGTTCAATCCAAAACTTATAATAAACATGGTTAGATCACAAACTGATATAGAGCTTGGATATGCTGTCAGCTCCGTATGTAGAAAATATTTTGGTATAGATACGGAACTTCTTGGGTACATAGAATACGATAACCTAGTATGGCAAAGTGTGAGAAAGAAGACCCCTCTATTGATAGAGTTCCCTAATTCAAAACTTGTTTCTAACTTCAATAAGATATTTAGAAGATTATTGGATCCCGACGTTAAATTTATCAAAGAGATATAGAGATGACGGAAAACAAGTCAAAGAACAAACACAACTATTACGAGATACTGGACATCAAAGAGGATGCCACTAGAAAAGAGATAGTAGAGGCATATCAAAGGGCGAAGGCCATTTACAATAAGGATTCCATGGCACTGTACAGCCTTTATTCAGACGATGAAGGGAACAGCATGTCTAACCTCATAGAGGAAGCGTACCAAGTACTTATTAATCCTCAGCGTAGGGAGTTCTATAACAAAGAACACAATATAAGCAGTCATCGTTCAGTCGTTAATATCGTTTTTGATAAACCAGGTGAGATAAGAAGGACCTTTATAGAGACACCAAACTTTAAAAAAGCTGCAGAGGACCTGGAAGAACGCAGGGATATGAAGATAAATAAATCGGCGTTCAAAGCGTACGCCTCTGTAACCAAACAGGATATAGATAATGTCTCTCCTGAATATAAGCTCGATGAAAATATAGAGAACAAGATACAGGATGAAGAGGAGTTTAAGGGCGAGTTCTTTGCAGAGGTAAGGAAGTATAAGAACATGTCATACCCTTATGTATCCAACAAATTAAAAGTGGCTATCTACCATCTGGAAGCTATAGAGAGAGAAGAATTTTCAGCGCTTCCTGCAAAGGTTTACGTAAGAGGGTTCTTAAGGAGCTACGCAAAACTCCTTGGTTTCAACTCAGAAAAGGCGACCAATGCATATATGGCACGGTTCGATAAAGCCGCAAAGAAGTGAAGGAACAGCTCTATACATTTACAGTACAGACGCCAGTGAGGAGGATAGACATCCTTCTTGTGGAATATTTCGAAGAGGTAAGTGGCGTCTTTTCTAGAAATTCAATTCAGGACCTCATAAAGTCTGGCAACGTGCTGGTCGACGATAAAACAGTGAAGCCATCTAAGGTATTGCATGGCGGCGAGAAGATACAGATAAAAATACCAGAGGCCCAGCCAGTAGATATTAAAGCTCAGAACATACCAATAAGGATCGTCTATGAGGACGATTACATAATAGTAATAAACAAATCCGCTGACATGGTGGTGCACCCTGCGCCAGGCAATTATGAAGGGACCCTTGTGAACGCTGTCTTTTATCATTGTAAGGGAAAGTTATCTACAATAGGCGGTGAGACACGCTCTGGCGTGGTCCATCGTTTGGATAAAGAGACCAGCGGGCTTATCGTTATGGCAAAGGATAACGCCGCGCATTTGGACCTTGCTAGGCAGTTCTCGGATAAAAGCGCCAGAAGGCAATACACTGCAGTTATTTGGGGTGTGCCAGAAAGGGAATGTGATAGATGGGAAACCTTCTATGGTAGACACAATACTGATAGGAAAAAATATACGAGCAAGCTCTTAGACGGTAAAAGAGCTGTTACCAACTACTGTATTGTAAAGGAAAATGGTGAAGAGAGTATCCTTAACGTGGTCCTTGAGACAGGCAGGACGCATCAGATCAGGGTACATATGCAGGACCATGGATACTCAATAATAGGTGACCCTGTTTACGGTAAAAGAAAGCAGAAACCAGTCTCAATAAAGAGGCAGGCATTGCACGCCAGATCACTTACGATAATGCACCCTGTCTTTAAACAAAGAATGACGTTCTTTTGTCCTTTGGAAGATGACATAAAAAAATTAATAAAGGAGCTGGGATTATGCTAGTTATAATGCTTTCGCTTCTTAACATCCTTTTATTTGCGGACGATTTTCAGAAGCTATGCGACCTTATGGAGTATAAGAACTATGCTCCTCGTAAGGTCTTTACCATGTGCCAAAAGAGCGGCATTGATTGTACCTATTTTAAGGCAAAGATATTTGAAAGCGAAGGTAATGCCGGTAGTGCTATGGATCTATATCTAAGGGGCGGGTATTACGACGATTATACTAGACTACAAACGT
Organism: bacterium; assembly: GCA_037128035.1. Taxonomy (GTDB): domain Bacteria; phylum Bdellovibrionota; class JAFGOL01; order JAFGOL01; family JAFGOL01; genus JAPLFT01. Next base: position 10,019 of record JBAXXF010000023.1, read on the forward strand.
GCTCAGGTTCGGATATAGAACCGATCCTTAAAAAATATAAGATAGAAGACAAAAAGGCATCGTTCTACAGAGGACTTTCCGCCTACACTAGAGGTGATTGGAAAGGAGCCGTAGATATTTTTTCCGGTAAAGAACTTAGCGACTATCTGCCGGCCAAATTCTATCTTGCATACGCATACCTTATGCTTGGCGAGAACGATAAGGCTAAGAAGATAACAGAGGGCAGACCTAGCAAATTAAATTTTTATGATCAACTGGAATATAAAAAACTGGATGCGTTCATACTTTATGCAGAGAATAAACAATTTGAGGCAAAAAAACTTTTTATGGAGGTTCTGGCGTCTCAGCCAGGAGACTTCATCTCATTAAAATATCTTGCCCACATCTACTACAGGACGGGATGGTTCGATAAGGCTGAAAAAATATATGCCTCTCTCATATCAAAGGAGTGGAGGGATACAGAACTTTACTACCTACTTAGCGAGAGAGCTGAGATGCGTGTCAGATATTTCAAGTTCGATCTTGCTGTCAAGGATGCAGATCGCATCATAAAAGAGTATCCTGGTAGAAAAGATTTTATTGCATTGTTATCATCCTGGTTCCTTGAACATGACAATCTACAATTGGCAGAAAAGTATTCAGAGAAGCTAGCCGATGCCAAAACACCCTATGAGAACGGCCTCTATATGATGAGCAAGGGGCTCTTGGAAGAGTTCAAGTTAAACGATAGGGTAGCTCTTGAATATTTTGAAAAGGCCAATCAGTTCTTTCCAGCTGTAGAATATAGCGACAGGATAAAGATGGCAGAGAGCGATCTGTCCTCCATGGACGAGAGTCGTGCTCCCAAAATGGACTGTGACAAATATAAGGTCCAAAAATTATCCAATTCAGCCTGGCATGTTGAGTCCAATGTGTTCGGTAACACGTGGCCTGTTAATTATTTTGTACAACAAAAAACTGCGATATCGTACGTTATGCTAAAGCTCAGGTTCGTCTATTCCAAGGAAATAAACTTTGAAGAGAGGTCCAACCTTTGGATAAAGCAGGCC
>JBAXXF010000024.1:0-10972 GCA_037128035.1 bacterium
TTACATATCTAACTACTACAAAATTATATACAAGCAATGCAAGCAACAAGAATGCAAGGCCCCATACAAATTTATATATGGTACTTGGTTCTTTATTAATTCTGGCAAGCTTGATCCATAGCCACGGGAATATTAGATAGAAGATAAAAGATGGAAGCAGCATTAGACTCTGTATCCATGAAGATGGTATTGACATCCCTCCTATAATGGCGCCGGTAAAATTAGCCATATCTATAGAGTTGCTTGCAAGATGGTAAGGAAGATAAACAGCCAAAATAACCAGTAGTGTTATAAAAAGTATGTTCTTGCTACTTGGCTCAGGGCTTGAGGCTTTAAGATCGATATTCGTCGTAACATGTTTGAGTAGGAATAGTACTGCTATCATGAATATACTGGCCGTCAAAAAACCTGACCACCACCCAAATCTTTCTCCCAATGTCCCACAAACTAGTGGTGCAAAAAAAGCACCCAGATTTATAGCTAGTAATATTAGTGTAAATCCACCGTCCCTTCTGGGGTCATGACCTGAGTCATAAATATTGCTAAGTGTTGTATAAATAGTAGGCCGGAAGAGCATAGCGCCAACAACTATCAAGAACGTAGCGGCATAGAATAACAATGCAGAGCTAGCCAGTGAGCTGATGGCAAGTAATACGCATCCAAATATGGCAACTATTATAGACCACAATAAAGCTTTCTTTCGCCCTAGCCAAATGTCTGAGATCAATCCACCCAGGATGGGCGAAAAGGACAATGCCGCCAGGTACCAGCCGTAGTAATTACTTGCCTTATCCATACTGAACATCAGGTGTTTGATCATAAATAAGACTAGTAGCGCACGGATACCGTAGAAATACATTCGTTCAAACATAAAGATCAAGAACAAAGGAAGATATCCTTTAGGTTGGAAAGTATTCATTTAATGTTACCTCCGCTTAAGCGTATTTTATCATATATAAGTTTTAAATAGTGGAAAAGCGTCAGTGATGATAAAATCCCTTTCAAACAAGGTGCCAGGAGGAATTTTATGAAAAAACTAGTGTTTTTATTGCTTAGTTCATTCGTGCTATCATCTTTTGCTTATGCCGATGATTCACAATGCTCCTCTCCGGAAGTTAAAGCAAAAATAAAAGAACTTGAAGCTAAACTGAAAGTATATACAGACGATGCCGCAGAGGTTAAAAAGAACATTGAAACATTCGATACCTTGGATTATGTAGTTTTCAGCAACCAGGAGTGGACCAGACTGCATGAAAGCCATGCTAAAAATGTAATAGTTAACTGGCCAGACGGGCACAAAACCAAGGGTATTAAAAAACATATAGAAGACCTAAAGACGATGTTCGTGTACGCTCCTGACACTAAGATACAGATCCATCCTATAAAATTTGGCAAAGAAGGTTTCACCTGTGTGACAGGTATAATGACCGGAACTTTCACCAAACCGATGCCTATAGGCAATGGAAAATTCATACAGCCTACAGGAAAAAAGTTCTCACTCCCTATGTGCACTGTTGGACATTGGAAAAATGGTGTTATGGTTGAGGAGTGGTTATACTGGGACGGCGCAACATATGCTAAGCAAATGGGTCTATGATAATAGACCTTCATAACGATACACCGTTAAAGCTATACCTTTATAATTATGACTTTAAAGATGCTGGCGATGACCTTGATATAGATGCAAAAAAAATAATCGCCTCTAAAGAGAAAGGTCTACCTGTAAGAGCATTGTTCTTTGCTTTTTGTCATTATCCCGTTTGTGAGCGGAGCGAGGCACTTCCGTTACTAAAAGACATGCTTAGTTATTTTGATAATGAAATGAAACAGACTTCGTCTATTTTTGAACGAGCATACTCGCTAAAGGACGTTGAGCGTATTAATGCCTCAGGTAAAACGGCCGCTTTTTATTGTCTTGAAGGTGCATATGTCGTTAATGAGCCAGAACATATTGACGAGCTACATAAGCTCGGTTTTAGGTTGTTAACTCTTACTCACAATGCCTCTTCATCATGGGCAGGATCTTGTACTAAACCCGAAGATGGTTTGAAAAATAATGGTAAAGATATCATAAAAAGGATGAATGAACTTGGCGTTGTAGTAGATCTCGCTCATGCTTCTAAAAAAACTATCCTGGACGTAGTAAAGATCACAAACAAGCCTGTAGTATATAGTCATGGCGGAGCGATGGCTATGAGCGAATCGGTTCGTGCTATCGATGATGAGGTGATCAAGGCGATAGCATCCACCGGTGGTTTGATAGGTATTACTGTATATCCTGAACAGCTGACCAAACTTAAACCTGGCCACAAAGAGGAACACATAAAATTCACAGAGAAAAGGAATAAACTTTTCGGAGACAAGACTCTAAGCCCATTCGAAAAACTTAAAAGATATTGTGATCTCTGTTACTTTGATCTTCCCATTCCGGAGGAGATCCCTTCATATGAGGTTATGTTCAATAACATAGACCACATCGTCGGTCTTGTTGGAGAGGATCACGTGTGTATAGGCTCAGATTATGATGGGGCACGCTATAGGTGTAAAGGAGTAGAAGATATATCTAAGCTTTATCTCTTGAAAGAATTAATGCAGAAACGTTCCTATAGCGCTTCTAGAATAGAAAAGATATTGAGCGGTAATATTATGAAACTGATAGGAAACGTTTTATTTAGTGATATATATGAACAATAAAAAGGAGGGCCTATGAAAAAACTTTTTTCCTTATTATTAACTAGTACTTTCATCATTGCTTTGTTCGGTTGTGGTGGCACATCTTCTAGCCCAGCTCCTCTTGCGGCAAATGATGCTTCATACAAAGGCGTTTATAAGGGTGTTCTTACAGGCTCAACAGGACATTTTTGGATAGATGCATATAATACAGACGCGACTAAAATTCTTTTAACAGTTACGTTTACTGATGTTTCTTTAGATAATGTACAAGGAACTCTGACGATGGATGGAAGCAATTACGTCTATAATTTTTCCTCAAATGGATGTGTAATGGCATTTGAAGTGACACCGGTAGGTGTTGTCGTTAACAGTGGAACAAGTTTGGTGTGCTCTGGTCATGCAGGAACTATAGCTGTTGTGGCTGATAAAGCTACGTCGACAGTTGACGTTAGCGTGTGGGAAGGAACTGAAACTAACTCAGGTGTAATATGCAGTCAGTCCGGCATTTGGAACGTTATAATTAAGGGCTCAAAAGTAGCCGGTACGCATTTTGTTACCGCCTCTGACTGTGGGGCTACTGGTCTTGCAGGGAATATAGTTGGTACGTTAACAGGCGACACAATATCATGTACTGCGGCTGACGGCGATGTGACAGCTACGGGCACTGTAAATGGCTCATCGATGTCAGGTAATTGGACTGGGCTATCGCTTAGCGGTACATTCGAGGGATCTAAGACCTTATAGTTTAACGCTGGGTTGATCCTGGTAACATGTTGAATTTATTATATTTATATTAACATGGTGGGCACTGCTGAGTAGTAAGTCAAAAGCCGATAAGATATAACATGAGGTGCTATAGAAGTATGCTCAAGCTACTATTGCTAGCTATGATCTCTACTAATTTTTTGTATGCTCAGAATACTATAGATCTGAGACAAGGATTTGGGCCTATTAGGGATCAAGGCTCCTTGGGAACTTGTTATGCTGTATCAATGGCGGATAGTCTTACTTATTGGTTAAAGCAAAACGGGATCAAAAGGGAAGATCCTGTGTCTGCTCTCGCCATAGAACTTCAACATCACGCGTACAGCAGGTCTTTATACTTTGAAGGAAAAAAAATAGAGCAAAGGATAAAAAGCGAAAAACTTGATCCGGAGAAATTACGACAGGAAGCTAGCCAGAACGTAGCCGGTATAGAAAATAAATTAAGAAAACTAAGATCATCAATAGTGGATAACGACGCTATCTTAAGATCAGCAAAAAATGAAATAATGAAAAAGGACGTTTTTTGCAATGGGACAGACGACTGCCTATACATGTATGCTGTTAGTAGCACAAGCACCAGTAAAGAAGATCTAGAAAAGATAAACTTATTGAGAAAACAGATCATTGAAGCAGTTAATAAAGATCCAGAAGTAAACAAAACACAAAAAGAACTGCTTAAACAAAAACAAACATTACTGTGTGTCCAAATGTTAAAGTTAAACCCTAATTACTTCTCAAATACACCTGATGATTACGAGCAAGAGGGTGGCAGTTGGAATAAATTTATAGATATGTCGTCGTATAAAATATGCTTTGAAAAAGAGGTCCCTTCTGAGCAGACTGGTATACCACAGGAGGAACAGTCCCTGCTGGCTATCGACAATAATATAAGATCCGAAGAGTTCATAGGTAACGAATTAAAGAACATCTATTCTGGTTATTCTGCAAACGGTAATGACCAAGCAATTTGCAAGGCTACATCTTCCGCAAAAACTATCTTTCCTACAGTGAGAAAAAATAAGCTCAAAAGGATCTTAACTCGTTCTTATAGGAAAGGCGAAGATGCAATAATGAAAATAATAGATGATACATGTACTTTTAAATTGGCAGATAAGCCAAAGATCAATGATCTGGACGCAAGTTCTGTTGTTTCTTTGTTCCCTAAAATTGATGAGCTTCTGGCTCGTAAGATACCTGTAATGATAGGCTATGATCCTCTAGTCTTTCGTTATGGCGGAGCTTGGCTTGTAAAACAGGACCTTTCAGAAAGACACATGTCCATCATTGTGGGGCTTACAAAAGCCAAAGATGGCTCCAACGAATACATAATAAGGAACTCATGGGGAAAGAATAGTTGTAATGACCTTTATAAAAAATTCCTCTCTCTAACAGACGAACAAGAAGACTCTTTGATGGATGAAGCTATTAATAAGGTGCAGTGTGAATGTCACCAACCTGGTGTTGATTATGACAGCTGTAAAAAACAGGCAACAGACGAGTTGAACAAAAAAAGATTTGAGCTTGCAGCTAAATCTGATCGAACGTACAGGTGTGATAACGATGGATATTTTATTGTCAGTAAAAAAGCACTGGAACAGGTCTTGTTTAAAATAGTTTATTTGGAATGATCTGTTATTTAGGCGGCTTGTTATATCCTTTGTCGCCATAAGGGGTCAGCTTATTTAGCCATAGCGCTTCTAACTCATTAAGTTCATCGCTCGGGTTACATTGTAGATTATTGCTAGGCTCTAGTTTATCTATGATCTCAAAAGTAAAATTTTCTATCCCATATTGTTTCCAATCATTTTGCAGGTCCTTGTTCATACTAGAACCACACTTTAATTGGAACTCTAGACTATTTAACCTACCCTGAACGTTTAGCCCTTTGCCGATGAAGATCTTGCCATTTGCTTTGTTCGTGACCTTATATATCCCTGCTAATGGTGGGTTTTCCTTGTAAGCATGCTTTAATTCATTTTTTCTATCCATTTTTTTAATTACTTCCAAATTATTTTTGCTTTTTTTCGTGCTGGCATTCTTTGATATTTATATTTTGGATAGCCAAGCATCATTGCTCCGCAACAGACGTTTCCCTCGGGAAGATTTAAAAACTTTTGTATTGGCTCCCAATTAGGGTAGGCCATCATCAAAAAACCTGCCCAGCACGTTCCTAGTCCTAAAGAACCTGAAGCGACATCTAAGTATGTGAGCGCAATTGAAGAATCAACTACGCCTATGGGGTAATCTTTAGGGGCATGTGCTATTACTAAGACAGGAGCGTCCCTTAAAATAATGTCATAGCCAGAATCAAAAGTATTTATAATACCGGAGAGCGAATATGCCAGTGACATAGGATGTTTTTTTGCGATCATGTCCTTGAACATGTCTACAGTCATGCTTGATAACTTGTATATATCTTCTTTAGAATTAATTACCATCCACTCTATTGCCTGACTATTGCCTGCCGTTGGAGCCGTACTAGCAAGGTCTAAAAGTTTGGTTATTTTTTCTGGCTCTACAGATTGATCTGTATACTGTCTTATAGATCTTCTTCCTCTTAGGAGCTGTTCAACCTTTTCAAAGCCAACATGATTTTCTGGCTTAATTGGAAGACAGTCTTCCATGTCTATACCATCAATAGATATCGCAAGATGCGGACATACAGAAACGCAATGGCCACATTTAATGCATGCTTTTTCTTTCTCTATGGTTATTGAAGGGTAATTAGTTATAGTCTCAAACTCCAAAAGATGCATTGGGCAAACTTTTATACACAACCCGTCTTTTGAGCATTTGTTTTTATTTAGATGGAATATTGTTTTATTGCTCATGGCTATCCCTCCCTATCTGTCCACTTATGCTACCATGAACTGCTACTTACAACCAAACTCTCAGAACTGCTGGAGCACCATACTTACTGTCTAAATCCCAACGAACCGTTAACATTGTAGACATCATGGCGCATTAGCCCTAGATAACCGCAGAAAACCCTAATGACTTTAGCCTGTTATCTCCGTGTCCACTGGCATATATATTGCAAACAAATGAGGTGCTAGGAGGATATTTTTTTGATGCGTTCTGCCTTCATATATATACTTATAGCTTTTGCAGTTTCCCTGCCTGCTCAGACCCAAAAGCAGGCTCAGCCCAATTACATGTGGAGCCATACTAAAGATCCTAAAGCGACATCACTTGAAGCGCCTAAAGGATATACAACCACAGTACCTGTGGTTGAAGATGCAGAAACAGAGAGAAAAAAATATTTAAACGATAATTGGGCCTTTTATTTATTAAGGTGGGGCCACTACGAGCACAATCAAGTTATTGCAGCTCTCTATCTGGGAGAGCTTTGCGAGAGAAAAGATTGTGGTCATAATAGCGTAGATGCGCTCTCTTATATGGCGTTTAACACTAAGGCCAGTGACATTGTTAGAATTACGTCAATTATATCTCTTGGTAGAGCATCCAAATATCATCCCGATCAAGGATATGTAGGGTCAGGTTCCATCAAGACATGCCTTTTGACCTTGGCAAAAAGAAAAGATGAAAGCTACAAGATAAGGAACTCTGCTGTTATGGCCCTTAACTTTGTTCCAGAAGTAAGTGAGAGTTTGATAGAATATCATAAGAGCCTTGAATCAAATCGAACTTTAATATCGTACGATACCACATCAGACACTGCAAGACTTGAAATAAATACTTTATATAGCCTCTATGCGATGGGAAGAATAGACTATCTTCAGTCTATCACGGTCAAAGGTCTTCGACGTGGAAGTAATTTTGAAGGAACAGATGAAACCTCTATGTACACCTCTGACTTGCTACTTGCTAGGTATTTGAGCGAGGATGCACCAGCAAGTAAGAGAAATTTTTCTATAACAGTTCCTAAAGTTCTTGCTGATTTGGCACAGATACAGACAGATGGCCGCTTTGATCAGAAGACTCAAGAGTTTGCGCTAAGTGCTTATAATGTGATCAAATACGACAGCAAGAATCCTATCGGAGTTAATCCAATAAAAGGATTGTATATTCCTACGGACAAAGACCTTGCAATAGAGAGTGCTCTTAACACTACAGCCAGGATAACAGAGTTTGTAGTTAACGTTTATTTTATTGCCTCCGCCATACGTGAAATACCAAGCATGATTAGACTTATCCAATCTGTTTTTAGGTCGGGAGAATATGCTATTAAGCCAGTGTTCGAGGTTGTTGCGTATGATCTAAGGCCTATCTATAAGGTATCTACAGAAGAAGTGCTAGCTACTGGAGCGTTTGGCGGCGATGCTGCTCCAGCGCTAATGGAAGAAGCTGTAGCAGAGTCTAAAATAGTAGAGCGCCTGGATAATACTATTTATAAAACACCTAAAGATAATCCTCTTTATAAAACACAGTCAGAGGTTATTGCTTTTGCAACAGATCTTAAGGGCCCAAAAGTAACTTCAAAAGATTTTCCTATTATCGATGAAACTCCTCCTTTTTATGAAGGAGACAATCTTTTTGGAGGTGGTGGAAGAACAGTAAACCCTAAACCAAATACTCCGACTGGTGGCAGTGGTTTTAGGCCAAAAACAGACGTTGATGTAATGGTAATGGAAAGTAATCCCTCTGTTACAAAAGTTGTAAATGGAAAAACATATCAGTCATTAGATGGTGGAAAGACTTATACAGAGCTTGGCTATGGCAATGGTTTAACCAGATTTACAGAGAACCCTTTAACAAAACAGATGGAGCCTGTTTATCCAGTATCCCCAATTGCGCCTATGCCAGCTCAGAAAAGAGAAGCGCCCCTTTATAACATAAAAAACAGTGTGGCTGAACCGGGAGAGAACTCAGTAGATGCCCAAGGTGAAACTGATGATGAAAACCTTAATAAAGAGGTAAGAAGTCCGGATTTATCTACACGTATTGGTAGAATTAGTTTCTGCGCGTCTATTAAGCATCTACACCCTCACATTTATGAGGGAGGCGGAGACCGCTACGAAATATTGGAGAATGCCACGATAGCACTGAAGGAATTAGGACAATACGGTAGTGTTATAGAATTTGGCAAAGTGACCAGGGCAACCCATGAATACACTAACAAAGGAGAAGTGGTGTATGATAAAAAAAGATTAGATCAATTAAAAGAAGACATAAACAGCTCGCTGGAATATCTAAAGAAAAGAATAAGTGATTTTAAGTTAAAGTCACTTAAAGATGATCTGACCGACTTGTCGTCTAGAAAAGATTTGGATCTTTCTCACTACTTAAAGCTTGTTCCTTTTATTTATAATGGGGATGGTACACCTGTTTTTGAAACTATTGATGTAGCATCGCTTCATGATAATATTAGAAATGCTACCGTCGTTGATATGGAGACTAAGTATAAGGATTTATTCAAAATCCATCAAACTGGGATAATATTAGGTGTAAATAATCAGAATGTTCAAGGGAAATATAACCAAATAAAAAACAAGTTTTTACAAAGTGAGCTATTTGTAAAAGCGATATCTCCTTTTAGTACAGTTACCGGTCAAAATATTCAGAAGCAACTATTTACATTAGAAGAGATCCCTCCTTTAGTTGCTGTATTCAGAAGTGGGTTTGGAACTGACTGTTCTAGCAGAACTATACCAAATTATGTATTAATTAAGGGGGTAAAAACATATATAATAAGAAAAAATAATAAATCTGATGTTAGTGGTTATGTGTTGGTAGCCCCAGCTAAATTAGGTGTTAGGACTCTGCCTTATGTAGTTACAATCAATGGTAACTTTACTGATGTGGACGCAAGAGAGATAATTTATACGATAGGAAATATTTGGAATAGCGAAGAGGTATTGGTCCCGAATTTTGCAGAGTCAATGAATCCTAATGTGGTTAATACAGATCAGATTAAGATGGGGATGTATGATTTTGAAAATAAAAAAGCAGTAAAGAGCATCATAATGCCAAAGGGTTGGGATAAACAAGGCTTGATGGCTCCAGATGGTTCAAATTATTATTCTAACTCTAATCTTAAAAACGGTTACCTGCTGAAGTTATCAAGAAAGGCGAATGTTGCCATTAGTAGTATTCAGACTCCTTATCAACAGTTAGATCTGAAAATACTCTCCTTGAAAGATAGAATAATGCTAGTGCCGGATATGATTAGTTCTGGTGTTACCAAGAACGAGATAATGGACATCTTAAATATTACGGAGGAGCACTTTGTCCTAGGTAAACCCATTCTTGATCGCGCAATATATTCTCCTGAAACTTATATAGAACTAAAAACCACCATAGGTTTTGGCATAGAAGATATCATGTTATTCCCAAGGGGTAGAGCCGAGGCTTGTATATTTAGTTTATATGAACATAAGGGGGAATTGGACATAAAAGATGCTCAATGGGATAAAGCATTCAAACAACTGTCTAAGCCTTTAATAGATGATATACTAGACAAAGATGAATCTTTGCATAATTCAACGTTAGAGGAGCTTCTGGAGTTCCCCTACAAGTATTGGTACGAGACTGTTAATTCATCGTCCAAAATTAGTAGCGAAGTATTGCGTGATCTCCTACTTCACGATGGATATAGCGATAATTTTATTATGGGGTTTATTGAACATCCGGATGAGGTGATTGAGTTACTTGGGTGTAGCAACAGATATGTATCGTTTCAGACTACTTCGGCTATGGCGGAAAAGATCATTAATTTAGAGTATTATACTGAAGTGAGTGATTTTATAAAATCTCTTATTATTGAACCTTCTAAGATTTCTAAATATGACCTGTTTATGGACCATCTGAGAGCTGATCTTCTGAAAATAGATACAGAAATTGAAGAGAGATACATTCCTGATTCTTTTGATGATGATGAATATAGCAATGAAGAATTTTCTAAGCTTGAACAGCAAAGGATAGAAGAAGAAGATTTGTCAGCCTTCATAGGTCAACTTGCAGAAGCAGAGGAAAGTGGTAAAAGTTACGACGCTTTCAATAATGATGATATCATTTCTCCTACAACAAAGGGTGCTTATAAAATAGAATCACCAAAGGACATCTTGAACAAAGCAGCGCTAGTATCACAACTACGAGGAGTGCTAGCTAAGTATACTGGTTATAGTGAACAGTCTGACTTCTATGCTTTAATAGCTGAAACGGTAGAACGTGTAAATCTGGAGATAGAGACTACTGGCCAATTATCAGAAAGCTCCAAAGGCATGTTTGAGGGCGACTATGGTAAGGTGTTCAAAGCATATGAAAAAGAATTAAAAGAAGACGACTTGAGTTTGGATAAAATTAGATCAAAAATTAAGATTTGATTGACGCTTTTAAGCTGGTGGGGGTTGCTCGGCCGAGTACGGCCTCGCCGCTCCCTTTCTGGGGTAACGGGTTACAAACTTTTACATTATAATCAAACCAAATTGGCTGGCGCCAATTCCCATCTTTTTAATATAATTTTATTCCGTAAAGCCTTCGGCCTTCCTGCATAAAATTCTATTAAAAATCTGGATTTGCTTCGCAAACTGTTTGATTGATTGTTTCAAGATTTGGCGTCCCGAAATAGAAG
>JBAXXF010000025.1:0-10947 GCA_037128035.1 bacterium
CTATATATCTTCCCTGTGCTAATGGGTGTAATGATGTTCGTTCAACAGAAGATAACACCAAATCCAACAATGGACCCAACACAGGCAAAGATGATGATGTTCTTGATGCCGATAATATTCACTGTTTTCATGGTTGGACTTCCAAGTGGACTTACGCTTTACATATTGTTCAGCACTGTCCTTGGGATCGCCCAGCAACATATGATGAATAAAAAACCAAGCAATTAAACCGGAGGTTCATTTTTATATGGAAGAGTTTAAAGAGTTTGTAGGTGGTACATTAGAGGAAGCTAAGGAGAAGGCAAGGGACTACTTTAATTCAAATCACATCGAATATGAATTACTACCGCCAAAATTCCTAACTGTAATAACAGGTAAGAGGGATATAAGGATAAAAGCAAAGGTAAAAGAGATATCAGAAGAATACGTAGCAATGAAACAGAAGTCCAAAGAGCTACTTGAGAAGATGTTAAAGATCGGTGGCTTTTCTGTTTCTGTAAATGATGCCATGGAAGATGATGCTGTAAGATACACCCTTGTTGGCGAAGATATGAACTTGTTCACAGAGGATAAGGGTAGGCTTTTGGATTCGATACAGCATATATTGGTCAAATCTACTAACAGGAACACAGAGCAGAGCATAAATATCGTCGTAGATGCAGATGATTTCAAGAGAGAAAGGGAAGAGCACATTAAGAGTTATGTAGCCAAGATCTGTAGCACTGTAAGAAAATCAAATAGACCATATATACTAAAACCCCTTAATCCAAGTGAGAGAAGGATGGTCCATATCCTTGTTAAAGCGGAGGGCGACCTTACTAGTGAATCACAAGGCGAGGGACTATACAAAAAGGTTAAAATATCAAAACTGAGTAACAACGGTACTAAAACAAAAACTGAAGAATAATGCTGAGCTTTTCTGACAATATAGTTGCAGAGATAACACCGGTAGGCAGAGCTGCGATCTCCGGTATAAGGATAAGCGGCAAGAACGCAAAAGAAGTTGTTGAGAAACTTTTTAACTCAAGTATCACCCAAGAAAGACATTCCTACCTTTTAAAGAACGACCTTGATGAGGCTGTAGTTGTTTACTACAAAGCCCCAAATTCATACACTGGAGAGGACGTTTGTGAGATCTTCTGCCACGGGAACCCAACAATAGTTAATAGTTTTATAGACAGGATCATTTCAAATAGATCATTCAATATTAGGATCGCAGAACCTGGTGAGTATACTAAAAGAGCTTACCTTAATGACAAGATGGACCTTATACAGGCAGAGGCTGTCGCGGATATAATCAACTCCTCGAACACAACTGCTGCCTCCTATCGTAACCAGGTCTTAAAGGGAGATCTTTCCAAAGTCATTGAAAAGATCAAAGCAGAACTTTTGGATATCAGCGTCTTTACAGAGCTAGAAATAGACTTTGAAGAGGAATCAGCCGGGGTTCTGGACAAAGAAAAAGCAAAAGTCACACTTACAAATGTGCTAGACCAGGTAAGGCAGATATTAAGCTCTTTTTCAAAAATAGAGAGCCTATCCAGAGATATCAAGGTTCTGATAATAGGCGAAGCCAATGTTGGGAAGTCATCTATATTCAACAGACTAATAGAGCAAGATCGCTCCATTGTTCACGAACACCCAGGCACTACTAGGGACTATATAGAAGCTGATCTTTTTATGAACGGGCTTGAAGTTACGCTTATAGACACAGCAGGATTTAGGGATGTTCCCAATTGTGATATAGAAAGGATGGGCATAGAGAAGATCAATGAACTTATAAATTCAGCTACGCTGATCCTAGAGGTAACAGATAAGGATGGCATGACCTTCAAACATTATAATTCTATAAAAGTGAGAAATAAGATAGACGTAAATAGACCAAATAAGCTTGAGCCTAGTATTCTGTACACATCTAAGAATGATCCCAACAGCATTAAAAAACTTAAATCCAATATAGAATATACTATAAAGAAGATGTTTGAAACGGTCGACGATAGGACTGAGCATTTTCTTCTTACAAAAAGACAGAGGGAATCTCTTTCTGCTCTTGAGAAGCAGGTCGATAGGATATTGTCTTCTATACAGAGCGAGCAGCCAATAGATGCCGTGTCTTTTATGATAAAAGACGCTCTAGATATGATCAATAAACTTACAGGAAGAGAAAAGGCCAATAACGAGATGCTTGATGAGCTATTCTCTCGTTTCTGTATAGGTAAATAATAATGGGAAAGTATGACGTAATAGTAGTAGGCGGGGGTCATGCAGGTTGTGAAGCAGCTGTTGCCGCTAGCAGACTAGTGTCTAAGGTCCTCTTGATAACTATAAGCATGGATAGACTGGCATGGATGTCCTGCAACCCTGCGATAGGAGGGCTTGCCAAGGGTCACCTCGTCAAAGAATTAGGGGTACTTGGCGGCATAATGCCGAAAATAATAGATTCTACGGGTATTCAGTTCAGAAAACTTAACAGCAAAAAAGGCAGAGCTGTGCAGTCAACAAGGATACAAGCAGACAAAGTTCTGTATTCTATTGAAATGAAAAAAGAACTTTCTAAACATGAAAATATACATTTTTTCCAAGCAGAAGTTTCAAAGCTTCTAATAGAAAATAATGTTGTTATCGGCGTAGATACTTGTGAAGGGATAAAGATATATGGCAAAGCAGTTATAGTTTGCCCAGGGACCTTTCTTAAAGGCAGACTTCACTACGGCGACGCAACAGTATCGGGTGGCAGGTCTGGTGAGAAGTCCAGCGACGAACTAAGTGATTCTTTAAAAACCGATACAAAGCATAAGATATCTAGGTTTAAAACAGGTACTCCTGCAAGATTTGACTCAAGGTCCATTGATTTCAGTATACTAGAAAAACAAGACCACGAAGACGCTGTAAAGGGGTTTTCTATGGATCCTATAGAGAATAATATAAAGAAAGAATCTTGCTATCTTACGAGGACCAACCAATCTACACACGATATTATCTCTAAAAATATTCAACTTGCTCCCGTTTACAGTGGAAAAATACAGTCAAAGGGCCCAAGGTATTGCCCCTCCATTGAAGACAAAGTGGTCAGGTTTCCAGACAAATCGTCTCATCAGATCTTTCTTGAACCAGAAGGCGTTGATAATATTGAATATTATGCAAATGGAGTATCCACAGGCCTACCAATAGATATCCAAGAGCAATTCTACACGAGTATCCAAGGGCTTAGTCATGTAAGGATAATCAGACCAGCCTATGCCGTAGAATATGACTGTGTAGATCCCCAGGAACTCAGCCTTTCTCTGGAGTCAAAGCAGGTGGGCGGCCTATTTTTTGCCGGGCAGATCAATGGGACCTCCGGATATGAAGAAGCAGCAGCCCAGGGCTTTGTGGCAGGTATAAATGCGGGTAGAAAAATTGCAGGGCTTAATGAACTCATTTTTTCAAGGAAGGACTCTTATATAGGGGTCATGATAGATGACATCATAACCAAGGGGGTTGATGAGCCTTACCGCATGTTCACATCAAGGGCAGAACATAGACTTTACCTTAGAGAAGACAATGCAGACTACCGCTTGCTTAAATTTGCTAAAGAAAACAATATAATAGATGAAAGCATCTGCGACAAGATAGATAAAAAATGGCAGCTGATCTTTGATACCATAAAAGCACTAGATAAAGTAGTAGTCAAACCTATGGAAATCCGAGGGATCCAAATAGTGACCCCCGTTTCTGCCAAAGACCTTTTGAAACGACCAGAGATAACATTCAATGACCTTTTAGAAGTTCCAGGCCTTGAACTACCAAAAGAATATGGGGAAGAGATAGAAGTGGAAGTTAAGTATGAAGGCTACATTAATATGATAAAAGGTAGATCAAAGGAGATAGAAGAGTTAGAAGCAATTGATCTTAGGCCAGATGCTAACTATAGTGAGTTGGGCAATCTTTCTATAGAAGTTAGAGAAAAACTCAATAAAATCAAACCTAAAAACATAGGCCAAGCTTCTAGGATCTCAGGTATTACCCCGGCAGCTGTAGATACATTACTTATATATAAGAAGAGAGGGTTAATATAATGTTCCACGTGGAACAATTCTTTAAGAAGTTTTTCCCGGGTTTAGACACCCACCAGATCATCTTGTCTTTTTCTTTTATTGAGCAGGAATACTTAAAATGGAACAAGGTCATCAATATTAGTTCTATTAGAGATAAGGACGGTTTCTGGGAAAAGCATGTTTTAGACAGTTTATGTCTGGCTTCCTATCTTAGCAAAAATTACCCTGGGTACCAGATCTTTGATGTAGGAAGTGGCGGGGGATTCCCCGGGTTAGTTTTAGCCGTTTGCCTTAAGAATGAGATAGCTATGGTTGAACCTATAAAAAAGAAGACGGACTTTATAGATCACTGCATATTAAGGCTTAAGCTAAGTAATGCAAAAACGATAAACTCCAAATATGAGGCCATTAGGGAAGCTCCAGAAAAGACCCTTGTTGTCAGCAGGGCCTTGGGCAACTATAAAGCCCTATATAACCACTTTAAAAGCATTAACCCAAAGTCCGAGTTTATATTGATGACCACAACAGAGCAAAAGCATGATTTTAGAACTGAGTACTTTACTGAAGAATATGATTTTGTTAATACTTTAACAAAAAACTCCTTTAAAAATAATGTGTTAGCAAAAATAACCGAATAATTGTTCCACGTGGAACATTTATATCATTGCACTTAAAACCAATCTACACTATACTTTGAATCTACAAAATACACGGAGGGGACCCATGGGTAGGATAATAGCAGTTGCCAACCAAAAGGGCGGAGTGGGAAAAACGACCACGGCGATAAACCTAGCAGCATCATTAGCCATAGCAGAAAGAAGGACTCTCCTTATAGACTTTGATCCTCAGGCTAATGCGACATCTGGGTTGGGTTTTGAAGCCGAGCAGTATGACTCAGCGAATATCTATCATGTAATAATGGGTGAAGCCACATTACGAGATATAATAAGAAAAACAGAATTGAAATATTTGGACCTTGCTCCAGCAGGTAAAGACCTCGTCGGTGCAGAACCTGAACTTGTAAACGAGATGGCAAGGGAAGTTAGGTTGAAAGACGCGTTATCGTCGGTAATAGATTATTACGATTACGTTATCATAGATTGTGCTCCATCGCTGGGTATTCTGACCATCAACGCTTTAACGGCGGCCAACACCTATTTAGTACCACTACAATGTGAGTACTTTGCTTTAGAAGGGATCAGTAAATTTTTAAAAACAGTAGAGCTTATAAGAAAGAGATTGAACCCAAGTCTCGTCGAAGAAGGCATACTTCTTACTATGTTCGATAAAAGGAACAGATTATCTTTTGAGATCGCAAATGAAATAAGAAGTTACTTTAAAACTAAAGTGTTTAACTCCGTTATACCGAGAAATGTTAGGTTAAGTGAAGCCCCTAGCCACGGCAAACCGGTTATACTTTACGATATAAATTCAAGTGGAGCGATAAGCTACCTCAATCTTACAAGGGAGGTTATGGGAAATGACGGAAAATTTGAAAACAGGAAGCAACAGCAGCAGTACCAGCAGCAACAACAGCAGACCAACTACTAGAAAGGCACTTGGGAGGGGGCTAGCGGCTCTTCTGCCCGAAGCTGACTATACAGACCAGACCACAACGCACTCTGTGGTACAATCAAGTATGAATAGTCATAGTGAATCGTCAAATTCATTCTTTCTTTGCTCTATAGATAAACTAGTACCTTGCTCAAGGCAACCTAGACAGAACTTTAGGGATGAAGAGATAAAAGGCTTATCTGAGTCCATAAAGGAAAATGGTATCATACAGCCATTGATAGTTAGGAGAAGAGGCAACAGCTATGAGATAGTTGCAGGGGAAAGAAGATGGAGAGCTGCCAAGATGGCAGGGCTTAGGGAAGTCCCAGTAATATTCAAGGACATGTCAGATAAGGTTACTTTACAGACCGCCATAGTTGAGAATATACAAAGATCAGACCTAAATAGCATAGAAGAAGCAAAGGCTTATAAACAGTTAATAGAAGAGTTCTCTATGACCCATGAAGATGTGTCTAAGACTGTTGGAAAAGACAGAAGCTCTATTACTAACTATTTGAGATTATTAAAACTACCCGACTTTATACAGGCAGAAATGATCCTTGGTAGCCTAAGTATGGGCCACGCTAAGGTGCTTTGCTCTATGGAAAACGAAAAAGACCTCACTAAGACAGCAAAAGAAGTCATTAGTAAAGGGCTATCCGTTAGGGAGACAGAGCAGCTTATTGATAGGATAAAAAAGAGCAAAAACCACAATAATATCAAATCGGTATCTGTTAGAGAGAACATGTTTGATTCCCTAGAAGATAACCTAAGAGAAAAGTTTAAGACAAAAGTTAAGATAGATGGTAAATACGAAAAAGGTAAATTCGTTATAGAGTATTTTAACAAGGATGATTTTGAAAGGATCCTTGCCATACTTTTTGAATAAGGTATAAAGGGGAATTATGAGCACTCCAGTTAATAACAAAGACCACTACATAAGGCTTAGTGAGAACATCTCAGCCATCATACAGGAAGGATGTGACTTCAAGGGTAAATTAGCCTTTGAAGGCTTAGTAAGGCTAGGTGGTAACTTCGAAGGTGAGATTTTTACCAATGATATCCTTATAGTAGAGGATTCAGCTTTTGTTAGGGCCGACATTGTGGCGGATGTAGTGGTTATCAATGGAAAGGTTGTTGGTGATATTACAGCTAAGAACAGGATAGAGATATTTAAACCGGCAATGATAAAGGGTAACCTTACTGCTCCAAGTATATCAATGGAAGAAGGGGTTATCTTTGAGGGTACGACAAGGATGGGTTAAGACCCTTCTTGACACGGCCTATTCCTTAGTCCCAAACTCCTCTTTTAATTTTATCAACAGGGTATAAGCCTCTTTTGCTTGTATATTTAAATAGTTAGCTAGTATAGCAGCTGTCTTCTTTGTTTCGCTCTTTGAATCCCATGATTTATTCATCAAATTGTTTTTATTGGACTTTTTCACAGAAGGCTTAACTAGCACGGTAAATTCACCTTTGTCCATTATCCTTTCAGGCTGGTTAGAAGCCTTAAACCTTAGTATTTCCTCATGTATTTTAGTTAATTCTCTACCTATCACTATATCAGCCATTGGATCAATAGAAGCAATGAGTTTAATGGTTTTATCTATTCGCTTAGGTGAATCAAAGAAAGCAAAGATGTCTCCACTTGCCAGCAGAGTTTCAAGCTCCCCCTTTTTTGCGTTCTCTGTATGGGACAAAAACCCGGCAAAAGTGACATTATTGTGCAATGTAGAAAACCCAGAAACAGACAAAAGGGTCGTTAGGGCCGAGGCACCGGGAATAGGCACAATGGATATCTGGCTATTCAGCGCATATTCAACAAGTGATGCTCCTGGATCCGAAATAAGAGGGGTCCCTGCATCCGATATTAAGGCTATCTTTGGATATTCATCAAGTATTGAAGCTATTTTTTGCAGCATTTCGCTCTCATTGAACTTATGAAAGGATGCAACCCTGGTCTTTATACCGTAATGATCCAAAAGGATCCTAGAATGTCTGGTGTCTTCCGCCAAAATATAGTCGACGGATTTCAATACTTCGATACCCCTAAAAGAGATGTCTCCAAGATTGCCTATTGGAGTAGCGACGATGTATATAACTTTGTCCATTTAGTTTGTCTGACAGGAATACTGTTCTGCCATCTGATTAGGTTTATTATTCTTCCTATCCCAGAAAGGAGAGATCTCTCTAAGCCTTGCTACTATTTCTGGTAGTGCCTCTGCCAGCGACTCAAGTTCTTCTTTTTTTGTATATCTACCAATACTTATTCTCACACTGCTATGAGCAGAAGTAAGAGGGACCTGCATTGCTCTTAATACATGGCTTGGTTCAAGTGACCCCGACGTACATGCTGAACCAGAGGACACACAAAAGCCGAGCTTGTCTAATTGGAAAAGAATGGATTCACCCTCTATACAATCAAAAGAAACATTCGTTGTGTTGCCTAAACGATTAGCTTCGCCACCATTAACACGCATGTATGGGATCTTTTTAATAAGTTCATTTTCTACAAAATCCCTCAATACCGCTAATTTATGCGGCTTTCCAGCCTTTAGGTCTTCTGTGCATAATTCAAAGGCTTTAGCTAGACCTATGATAAAGGGCACATTCAAGGTGCCCCCTCTCTTGTTAAATTCATGGTGTCCACCAGTAATGAACTTTCTTAGGCGTGCACCTTTACGAGTAAAAAGGATACCAATACCCTTAGCTGAGTATATCTTATGGCCACTTAGCGATAAAAAATCTACATTCTTATATTCGTCGCTGTTTAAGTCTATCTGTGTTTTTCCAATACCCTGGGTGGCATCCGTGTGGAATAGGATGTCTGGATTTTTTTGTTTAGTTATTTTTGATAATTCACCCACAGGGAACACAACTCCTGTTTCATTATTTGCGTACATTATACTAACGATACCTGTCTCATCCGATAATGCATTTTTAAATTCATCTATGGAGAGCTCACCTTGGCTGTTAACTTTTAAAAAAGTAACACGGTATCCGTCCCTTTCCAGGTCCTTACAAGTTTCAAGAACTGCAGGGTGTTCCACAGCAGTAGTTATTATGTGTGTCTTGTTCGGGAACGCTTTTAAAGCACCCCTTATGGCATGATTGATGCTTTCAGTTGCAGAGCCGGTAAACAGAAGTTCATCGCTGAACTTGGCTCCAAGACATTTTGCTATTGTGGCGCGTGCTTTTTCTACATCTGCGGCTACATCCATAGCGGACTGATATTTACTGCTTGGGTTCTCAAACTTATCTTTGAAATAAGGGAGCATGACCTCAAGCACTTCAGGGGCTATAGGTGTAGTTGCATTATAATCAAGATAGATTCTTTTTGGCATTGATTTGATCCCTTCTATTTTTTAACCGACGTTTATTACTTTTACTTCTTTGTCGACCTTATCTCTTAAGATCTTTTGAATGGTGTATTCTATAGTATTATTGGCTGAGTGACAGATCTTACAAGCGCCTTTTAATTTGAAATATAATTCATAGCCTCGTATATCTACTATCTCAAGTCCACCGCCATCCCTTTCCAAAATTGGGATAACATCGCTGATCAACACGGTCTCTATCTGTTTTGCTATTTGATAAGGGGTCTTGATCTCTTTTTTATCTTCGGCTGGAGCTTCTGTTTTTGTCCCTAAGACCTCATCCAAGATGTCCCTTATGCCACCCTTTTCTTCTATACAACTACCGCAGACACTGCCAGCTTTTATGGTGCTAACAACGTCGTCCACTGTTTTTAATTTAAGGTCCTTTATCTGATCAATTATGTAGCCGCGTGTCATACCCATACATCTGCATATTATTGTCCCATCAGTAGGTTTTTCGTCGTGTCTAACGCACTCAAAATTTGCACCAAGGGTCTTAGGATCAACACCTCGTTTTTTAGCCCAGTTATAAATAGCGGCGTAAAGAGCCTCTATTCCCATTATAGAGCAGTGTATCTTTTGAGTAGGTAGGCCGTTCAAAAAGTTAACTATATCGTCTTTTGTCAACGAAAGTGCTTTGATAGGGGTAAAGTGTCCTTCCTCGATTATCATGCAAAGCGCTTCACTAGCCGCTATCGCAGATGTGCACCCGAACGTGAGGTACTTGATCTGTGTGATCAGGTCGTTTTCAGGATTTTTTTCATCCTTTTTGACCTTAAAAGTCAGCTTAATAGCGTCTCCACAAACAAGAGAGCCATGAAATCCTTCGCCGTCAGGATTTTCTATCTCTCCTATGTGTGTGTTTTCCTTGTTGTTTACCGCATCAAGGAATAGTTTCTTTGTTTTTTCTGAATAATTCCATGCCATAGTGAGACATTATTATATCTTTTTACTAAAGTTCACAAGACAAAAACCGATAAGACAGTCATGGTTAGAAGAGCAATAATAACAATGACTATCTTAATGAGCTCTATGGCCTTCTCCCAGGGCTTTGAAGGCATATATCAGCTTGAGATAGAAGACTCCTATGGAAACGCTATATCCAGGGGAACAGGTTTCTTGGTCCAGTCTGAAAATAGTAGCAAGCCATACATCCTAACTAGCTTTCATCTTGTAAACGCAAGGCTTCTTGAGGCAAACGGGATCAAGATAAAGATGCAAAATGGTCAGGACAGATATCTAAATATAGCAGGATATGATGAGCTAAATGATATTCTTGCTCTATCTGCGGATGGCCTAAAAGATCAGCCATTGAATATGTCCAGCACATGTTCTGGGGAACTCAATGTTGCTGGCTATCATGATGGCAAGCTTTTAGCTATAGACACAGAAGAGGAAGCTGGCGCTTTTGATAAGGATATCAATAAGCTATCTGTTTACCTTACAAAGGGTTTTAGTGGTGCTCCTGTTATGAACCAAAACGTTGGGGTATGCGGAATGGTTGTACTTTCCAGTGAAAAGAACGCTAGCTCAATAGCGATCTCCTATACGCTTATAAATAGCTTCTTAGGATCTATTCAGCAGAATACAGCGCTTTTCAATGTAAGGGGTTTAAGGTTCCTAATGGGTATAGAGAAAATAGCAAGGACCCAGACAGAGCTTGATTCAATACTAAATAATAAACCAGCAGACAAACAGGTCATAGTTAATATCATCCCTAACGACCCAAATGAAAAGTTCCTAATAAAGAACGTTAAAAATGCTATCATAGAAGCTTCTGGCTCTATCAAAAGGCTTGTTATCCACCAGTCTAAGAACGTGATGATAAGGGATATCAATGCGGAAAGATTGATAATAAATGAGTCTCAAAGCGTAACCATAGCCTCTTGCTTATTTGATAAAAGTGATAAGGCGCTTTTCTTAAAGGATTCCAATGACATAATGGTATCTAATAACATTTTTAGAAATATGAATACTAG
>JBAXXF010000026.1:0-10942 GCA_037128035.1 bacterium
CTTCAGCAGATCAATAGTGGTCAGTTTCACTGTAATAGGGGAGTCTAAAAGACCTATATACAGATCAGGAGCAAAGCCAGGCGACAGCGTTGTAGTTTCCTCATTCACTGGTCTATCATATGGTGGCTTCTATGCTTTAAAGAAAAAGATAAAAGGATTTAAAAAGCTTGAGACAAAACACAAGCTACCTTCTGCCAGACTGGATATTGCAGAAAAGATATCAAAGGTAGCTACATCGATGATAGATATTAGTGACGGTCTAGTAAGCGAACTCTATCACATTGCATACGCAAGCAATGTTTCAATAGTAGTGGACAAAATACCTGTAGACCCCGAGCTGAAAAGATTGGGTGAGGCAACAGGAATAGACTCAAGAACAATGGCCTGTTATGGCGGTGAAGACTTTGAACTACTATATACGCGACCTAGCAAAGCAAAAAGTAAAGTCCTTGGTCACAGCATAGGGAAGGTCATTAGGTCGTCTGGTGCAAATCTTGTATATTTAAAAAATGCGGACGGAAGTCTATCCGTTTTGCCTGGCAACGTTGGATTCAAACATTTTAAATAGCGTTACAAAGTCCTGGATATCAATACAACAGGCAGCCCAACGTTAAGGGCCATCTCATTAAAATGTTCTAGAACATCTTGGAACCCTGCTGTCTCTGATTTTGACATTTCAAAACTTACGGCGTGAAGATCATCCATTATGACCATGTCTATAAGGTTCTTCTGTTTTAATTCCTGCACTTTTATCCAGAAATTGCTTGATATCTCGCCTCCCACGACGTGGAAGTTTGAATTATAAATTATGGAACAAGCTTTTTCAAAAGCTTCTTGAGCTTCTGTGACCAAAGCACCTTTCTTTACCATCGTTTCATTAACGCCGCTAAGAGCCATTACCATTTTTGCAATAACTTCTTCTCTTGGCACTTGAAAACTTAAGTATAGAACACCTTTGCTCTGACCTATTACGTCCAGAGACAGTAGTATTACTGGATCGTTGAACTCAAGCTCACCTTTTGGCGCATCAAGCAAAGTAAGAGGAGCTTTTATCACAGCGCGGGAGATACCCGTGGACAACAAGCTAAACCCTAGACCTCTAATCTTGGAAAAAAGACGTTTTGTCTTGATACTGTTTAAATTTAAGACGCTGTTCTCGTTTTTACTTAGAGGAAGTTTCGGCTCAACTCTAGCAAACCCCATAATGATCACCCCCACGCGAACTATAGAAGCAACAACACGTGCTTCGAATTCAGCATTTAACCCTTAGTAAAATTATTACCCAGGTCTATTTTAACTGCAATAATAATTTCGAACATTTTTCAGAAAAGACCTCTAATCCACTGTTTTCGACCCTTATATCTATATTTCCGCAGACACCTGTCATAAAAATGGGGAAATTAAAGCTACTTTGCTCAAGAATTGACTTTTTTAAAAGATGCTTGTCTCTTGTGCAAAAACCCAATTTAGGATGGACCCAGTTCAAAAGTTCTGCCTGATTGTCCTTCTTATTACAATGGTGTGGCATTTGATATACAAGGGGAACTTCGTTTAATTTATATCGCTGTATCATTAGCTCATTCTCTTTACTTGGAAGGTCAGAGTTGAACATAAAGTTGGAATGTCCTACAGGCAACAAGAACGATAAAACAGCTTCGTTATGCTTTTTTAAGTATCGACCACACAACGGATGGTAGAAGTATATTTTTCCCGGATAGCCCAAGTTCAGTTCGCTACCCTCACAAGCAAGGATGATCTGTGCTCCTCTAAGCTTGCTGTTCATCGCTACATGCTCGTACTCATATGGAGAGATCACGATCTTTCCAACATCGAACTGACCAAAAACATCCTCTAGACCGCCAGCGTGGTCAGTATCTACGTGGGTAATTATTAGATAATCTATCTTATCTATTTTTCTTCTCTTTATCTCCCTTATAACCCTCTGTGAACTTACACCACCAAAACCAGTGTCTACCATAATGACCTTATTATTCGTGGTCACAAGTATCATGTCACCACTCCCGTTGGACATCCCTGGCTTTTGAATTTCAAAATTAGTAACACTGTTGGTATTGCGATACTCAAAATATATATAGAACGTAGAATAAGTAGCTATGAGTGCCACCGCTAAGTAGACAAGAATAACATTACCTCTTCTGAGGGTCTTAGCGTACTTGATCCCAAAGAAGAACAACAATAAGATAGCATATAGGATCACTGTCTCCGTCGTGCTTATATTGAACGTATGTATTTTTGTAAGCTCACTTACATGGCTTAAGGTCTTCAAAAGAAAGATCAACACATCTGTTGAAGCATTCATTATATTTATTACGCTGTGAACACCCATAAAGAATAAAAGGACCAGCGCAATGTTCAGTGGGTAATAGGCCAGACTAAAGAAGGGGATAACTATAAAATTGGCCAATATGTTGCTAACATCAAAGCTCCCACTATTATGGAGGTTAAGAGGCAAGAGAAAAAGATAAATGCCCATACATATGTAGAGAGCCTCCTTTTTAGATGCCAAGAGGATGCCGGATACAGCGATGAACGAATAATAAAATGAATAAGTATAAATAGAGGCAGGCATAACAAAGAGTATTATTGTTGCGGTGACACACAGCACCAGCATCTTATTCCTGAATAATGGCACAAAAAAAGACAAGACCCCAAAGCATAGCATGATCACAGCCCGCACCCTTGGGATCTCTGGACCTATTAGATAGACGTAGAGAATGGACGCAATTATACCAATGGGAAGAGAGAACCAAAAGTAGGGAATGCCTTTTCTTTTAAAGGATGGGACCAGCAAATATAGTAGTGATGTTACCAGCACGAAACTCACTAAGACCAAACTACCTATGTGCAGTCCAGCTATACAAAGAAGATGGCCGGTACCTGTGTTATTAAAGTAAGGCATATAGTCATTATGTTGTCTATCTGACTTCTGCTTGCACCCAAGGAACATGGATGAGTATATGTAAGAGTATTTTTTTTCTTTATCCGTAGAATTGAAAAAGTCATGTGTGCAGTAGCTAGCTTTTGAAGTGGATGCAGATCTACCAAAACACAGTGAATATAGAAGCGACATTATCAGCAACACATAGATCAGTTGAACTGCTCTCATACCTATGAGTAAAGGCTCAAGCAAGCTTGGCTCCATCTGACAAAGCATAAAACATGGCTAAAAGCGTCCATAATTTCAGCTAGTTGTATTAAAAACAGACAATGAGACATACCCTGTTAATTTGGTTGACAACAATTAAATGATTTGATATAATATTAACAAGGTCATGAAGTATAAAAGGTGGGTTCCATGAGCAAAAAGAAAAAGAAGATCAAAAAGGTCGACAAAAAGGAGTTGAAAAAGGTAAAGGGCGGAGTGGACATCGTCGGTGAATTCATGGACAAAGCATTGAACATGCAACAGGAAAAAGGAACGCATGTTGCTGTTGACGTGGGATGGGGAAGGGCCGGACTAGGACTTAAGATAAAGTGGTAAAGCAGAGGACAGATACAAGCCTACATATCTAAGTGTTTTTTTCTTTCGTTATGCTCCCTTATATAATAGCATATGTATATGCCTGAAGATAAAAGTAATGAGATACTGAACAGGGATCCATATCAATTCAGCAAAAAATTCCAATCAATACTTTACAGCGAGCCAAAGCATCTTGCCACTATGGGTTTTTACCTTATTTTCATCTCTGCACTAATACTTGGCGCATGGTCGTTCTTCTCAATAGTCAACAAATCATACACGTTGAAGGGGGAGATAACCCGTCTTAATCCAGACACGTCCATACAACTTACTTCACCTTTTGAGTTCCGACGCCATAGTGTTCATATCGGGCAGGATGTTAAAAAAGGAGACATCCTCTTTGAATATTACGACCAGAACAAGCAGATCGTTAACTTTCTATCTCCTGTCCCTGGGCGTGTTTCTTTAAAAGCTGACCTCAAACAGGGAGTTACTTATGCTCCTTCCACAGAGATAATCACGATAAGACCAGAGGACAAGGAAGTTGCAGTTAAGCTCTACGTTCCTGACAATACCTTGAATAAGATAAAGATAGGGAATAAGGTCGTTTATCATTTTAGTTTTTCATTTGGCCCAAAAAACAAAATAATAGAAGGTACGGTCCTAACAGAACCTGTATTTAACAACAATCAATACATAGTAGAAGCCAATATTAGTGATCCAAGTTTAAATTTCTTAGATGAACAAAAAATAAAACTTATAACTGGAATGCCCGTTAATGCGGAGATAGTCGTTGGGCAAGAGAGATTACTCTCAAGATTTTTGGGAGTTAAGCCATGAGCAATAAAAAGATGCTAGATATGATCCTCTCAATAAAGGATAGGTCCGTTTTCAATTTTTTCACTAAAGAAGACATCGCGGAACTTTCAGAATATTCAAGGGTAGAGACATTAAAGAACGGTGATGTCTTTGTTTCTCAAGGAGAAGAGCCAAAAGAACTTGCGATACTCCTTGATGGAAAAGCTCACCTGTTTAACAAACTACCAAATGGCAAGGAGTTCACTGCTGGTGAGTTAAAGACATCTAGATCTGTCGATCTTTCTGCAATACTACTTAATACTCCATGGCACTACTGCGCTCAAATGGATGGGCCTGGTAAGGTCTTATTCATACAAACAGCACAGCTGGTCTCTCTGCTACAAAAGCATGAAGAAGAGTATGAATACCTCAAAATAATGACGACCGATACTGAAGTACAGGATTTTTTAAGACCAATAAAGTATCAAAAGGGCGTAGATATAGCGGACATCAAAGATTTTGTCCTTTCTTTTGAATTGAGAGAATTCAAAAAAGGGGAACTCGTACAGAAACAAAACACAAAACAAGAATATGTTTTTCTTCTAAAGGACGGACAGGTCCAAGCTACTCAATTCAACGACAACGACCAAAAAGAGAACCTACTAGGGGACCTTGATGCTCCAAATTTCTTTGGGCATCAACAATTAAATCAAAAGGCCAGGACCCACACTTCTTTATATACGTTTAAGGCCTCTAAAGACTCTGTCCTATATCTGATCCCAATAAAGGCATACTTAAAATTATTGAAAAAATATCCTTTCATAAAACATATCTACGACGGTACAGAAGATGTGGCACCGGAAATGAAGGAATATGAGATCAAAAGACCTTATGCAGACAATGTTATTGAGAAAGGCTTAAGCGAAGAAGAACAGGATGACGAGAACGACGATTTTGATTATGATAGAGAAGGAAAGCGTAACAAAAAATTCCCTATTATAATCCAACACGATGAGATGGATTGTGCTGCAGCATCAATGGCTATGGTCTCCAAATATTTTGGCATAGACATGGGTGTTCCATTCTTTAGAAATTCCATAGACGTTGGCCCAGATGGAGCAAGCCTCTACGGCATAGCTGCCGCAGCGGAGAGGGTTGGGCTCTTAACAAGAGGAGTGCAAATAGATCTTGATGATCTGGTGGACCTAAAGCTTCCGGCCATAACCACACAGGGATATCACTTTGTAGTAATATATGATTGTACAAAAAAACACGTGACCCTAGGGGATCCGGCTGTTGGACTAAGAAAGATCAGCCATGAAGAATTCAAGTCAAAATGGAACAATATTGTACTTTTGTTCAACACGACCACTGAATTCTATAAGAATGAATCCCAAAAAGAGAGTTTTGATATTTATTGGGAACTCCTAAAGCCTTATAGAAAAGCCTTCACTCAGATACTGTTGATATCCTTGCTGTTGAACTTTATGGGTCTTGCGACGCCATATTTTTCACAACAGATAATAGATAAAGTCCTGATAAACACTGATTTTGGTCTTTTGAATATAATAGGAGTAGGATTTCTTATCTTCATAGTTATGACGTCCGTCTCTGGACTTGTAAGAAGGTACTTGACCGCGTTCATGTCCCTGCAGATAGACATAGAGATGAGCGCTCAACTCTTTAGGCATCTCTTTAGACTTCCTGCTTCATTTTTTGCAAGTCGTAGAACAGGCGATACTCTAATGAGGCTAAACGATATACAGGTCATCAAGGGCTTCATCTCCCAACAGGGTATAGAATTCCTTATCGATATTTTGATGTCCATCGTTTATGTGACGGCTATCTTTATAATAAGCTCAAAGATCGGTTTTATTTTTATAGCATCTATCGCTGTGCTGATAGTCTGCACTATACTAGCTTCAAAGTTCATCTATAGATATTATGCAGAGACCGTGGCCAGCTCAGGAGAGGCGCAGACACTTCTAGTAGAGGGTATTAAGAACATCAACACCTTAAAGGTCTTCTCTGCAGAGATACCATGGCGCTGGAAGTGGGAAGAAAAATACGCCAAGTCAGCAGTCTGGCAGTTGAAGATGAAACATGTAAGCAACTACTATACATTAGCAGTAGAGTTGTTCTACAAAGGTATCCCCCTTCTTGTCCTATTCCTTGGTGCCAAGATGGTAATATCGGATACTTTGACGATAGGTTCCATAATCGCATTGATATCATTATTCGGGATGGCCTTAGGTCCGATACTGAATATCTCTAACATTTTCATAACGCTCCAGGAAGTAAGATTTGGTATCTCAAGATTGAATGACATATTCGCCACTCAACCTGAGGACAAGCTACAAAAATATCTCCCTCTTGCAACAAATTCTATAAAGGGAAACATCTCCTTCAAAGATGTGTCCTTTAGATATGGTAATGAGGAGTCTCCTCTTGTCTTGAATAAGGTAAATGCAGAGATAAAAGCGGGGCAAGTTGCCGCCGTAATAGGAAGGAGCGGTTCTGGAAAGACAACTATGGTACAGCTCATAAATAGGCTCTTTGAACCTTTTGATGGAAAAGTATTGATAGATTCTTACGACGTAAAACATTACCCATTAACGGAACTACGGCGAGTTATAGCAGTGGTAACACAGGACTCTAAATTATTTTCAGGCACTATCGTAGAGAACATTTCTATAGGTGATCAATTCCCGGATATTAAAAGAGTAATAGATGCCGCCGTGCTTGCAGGGGCAGATAGTTTTATACGTCAGCACCCAGAAGGATATTTCAGACCACTAATGGAAGATGGGCTTGGATTA
Organism: bacterium; assembly: GCA_037128035.1. Classification (GTDB taxonomy): domain Bacteria; phylum Bdellovibrionota; class JAFGOL01; order JAFGOL01; family JAFGOL01; genus JAPLFT01. The sequence goes on from JBAXXF010000026.1 coordinate 7,099, forward strand.
TCTGGTGGACAAAAACAGCGTATTTCAATAGCCAGAGCTCTTTATAGGGACCCAAAGATCCTTATCATGGATGAGGCCACAAGTTCCTTAGATGCGGAAAGCGAAGCAGCCATAAATGAAGCAATGCCAAATATATGTAAGGACAGGACCGTAATAATAATAGCTCACAGACTAAGCACCATTAAAAGCTGCGATAAGATCTTTGTTATTAACGAGGGTGAAATAATAGAAGAAGGAACGCATAGTGAGCTTCTGAAAAAGAACGGAGCCTATGCACATTTCATCAGGATCAGTAATTAAAGTTGCTTAAAAATCTCTAAAAAATAAGAGTTTGCCCCCAGCTTCCGGAACATCCACTATTGTCCTCTGTCCTCCAAGCATCAGCTCTTGTGTTCCATATGGAAGCCTTATCCTGGCTATTTGAAAATCTTTGGGTAGTGTTGACCAGCCTCTAGTATCAGGTTGAGCGGTCGCATGGACAAGGAGACCCGCCAAAACACCTATAGCTTCATTGTGTGTAGCCTTGCCAACACCATAGCCTATTGCAACTTGAGTTCCTATTCCAAGTATCCTCTTTGCAACTATCATTCCGACCCTTTCTGATAGATTTTTTCTTGCTACAGCCTCAAGGTTGCTGATCTCTGAGGTAGTTGCCAGATTAACGCCGTCTTTATCCATTATAGAAAGGTTGCTAACATTATAGGTCCTGGTATAGAACTCAGGTAACATATCATTGCTCCGACTAGGTCTTTTGATCGGTATCATACCGGCTGAGTATATTACGACGACATCTCCACATTTTTTACACAGGCCCTTATAATAATTCCTGAGATCCAGCTCTGGGTTATCTTTTTCAAGTTCCCTGGCCTGGTTAAGATCACCTGAGTATCTTGCAGTCCTGTACGTATCGTAGATCGCCTGTTTAAAACTAGGGGCAAGTTCCATGACACGGTTATAGTCTATTCTGGCATCGTCGTATTTTTTCTGTATTTCATATATGGAGGCGGACAGGTACCAGGCAAAGGGACTCTCTTCGAACGTCTTCATCCCTTTGGCCTTTAGCTTATAGACCAAGTTATTTATCCTTCTACATTCAACGACAGCATCGTCGTATTTACCTTCCATATAGTAGGAAAGCGCCAAGTACACGTTTATCATTATGAGTTCATAATCTAGAGGATAGAACTTCTTATATTTATCGGTGGTAACAACAGAGACGGCCTCTTCACTTATACTAGTGTAGTCCTTTACCTCGGTAAGCTTTTCAGCCTTCGTAAAAACATCTATAGCACCCTTATAATCACCATCCTCAAAAAGAGCCGTACCTCTATCCAAAAGGAAAAGGATCTGGTCCTTGCCTTCTTTTTCAGACTTATCTTTAATAAGATCAGCGGCTTGCTTAAATTGCTTTCTTTGGAATTTAGAAAAGAAGTCCTGTTGGTCCGTCATGTAACTGGAACATGAAGGCAGAACAAAATACAGCGATGAAAAAACTATGAAGTATAAAAACTGACGGTGCATATTACGTTACATGGACACAGAGCGTTTCTTATAAAGTTTCTTCACTTCTTTTTCATCAGACCAGGATATCAATCCAGTCTTTATATCAGTTACGTTCAAAGTAAGTTTATAGTAAATAACTTTTTTTGCTCCGACTTCCTGCACTATGGACGTAAAGTTACCCGTAAGCATGTAATCTGAACCAATTTGAGATCCTTTTTTCTTAGCTGTTGACTGCTCTACATTACCGCTATTTGTTTGATACTCATATTCTTCCGTTAAATTGCCTCTTTCCTGTTTGTTATGAAAAGCGACCTTGCCTGTTTTTATGAGCGCAGCCCTTATTTTATCTGTAAGGGATTGCATATCTATATGTTCGTCCGTTGAATTCGTAACTGTCTCAACCTGAAGAACAGGGGCTTTGGTCTGTCCCTTGATTATGGCACTATCTTCTAGGGATTTTACAAGAGCATCCGCAAGGATCCTCATATCCGAATCATTGAACCTATCATCCAGCAATATTGTCCTATCTGCTTCTGTATATTCTCCCTTGGTAAAGGCCCTATTGGTGGAACAAGCCGACAAGATGATCAAAGTGGCTATGGCGGATAAGGTAAGAGTAAGCTTCATAAGTCCTCCTTTTCTCTACTGTAAAGTTTTATAGTAAAACCTTACAGAGTGTAATACAATTTAGTTATTATTATGTCAAAGCTCGTATTATTGTATTTTATCCTTTCCTCCCTGGCTCATGCCAATGACGCTTCTTTCTATATAAAGGAGGCCGGGCTTAGGGATTTTGAGCCGCAGAAACTAGGCTCTGCATCCAAGAAGTTCTATAAAGGTATGGACGAGTTCATGAACGGCAAATATTCAGCTTCTTATTTTTCATTTATATCGGCATCAAGGGAAAAAATAATAACAAAGGAAGAAAAAGGCATAGCCTTATATAATGCGGCCCTCAGCCTTGAAAGAGCATCAAAATGTGACAAGGCTGTAAAGATATTCAAAGAGATAGCGAACGAAAAGTCCTACGTAACTCTTCTAAAAGATTCCTATTACAGGATAGGCGCCTGCTGTCACAAACAGAAGAACTGGGCCTGCGTAATAGAGAACTTAAACAATTGGAAGAATGCCCAAACAGAGCTTTCTCTTGTAGAGGAATTCGAGTTCAGGGTCAGAAAAGGTACTGCCTATTTTGAATTACAATCTTACAGGGATGTGGTCGATTACCTTGAGTCAGCTGTTAAAGTGCTTAAGGATCAAAAAGCCTTCTTAGTACTAAATGCAAAGAACATGGGCTACAGCGAAGAAAAGATTAATGTCCTTGGACTTTGGGCCTTAGAAGATCTTGCTACCTCCTATGTAAAGATAGGGGATAATATTAAGATATCCTATCCTTCTGGCGATACTGAAAAGACGATATTTGATCGACTCAACAAGCAATTGGACCTTAAGGCCTTCTATTACATTAAAGCACAGGACACATATCTAGAAATGTTGAACTACGGCGACAGAGATTCTGCTACCAAGGGTCTTTATCTTTTGGGTGAACTTTATAAGGACATCTATTCCAACCTTTTGAACTCTGAGCTTCCGCCGCAGATAATAAAGAAAAAATTGGATAAGGAATACATCCGTGAATTGAAGGAAATGCTGAGACCATTACTCAAAAAGGCTGAAGCTGCTTTTACAAAGAATAAAAGTATAAGTGAAGAATACAAGTTCAATAACGAGTGGGTGGACAAAAGTACTGCCGCTTTGACTACTTTATGGGACTAAAGTCTTTTGATCGCTGATATAAGGGTTCCAGCCTCTTTTGGATCCGCAAATTTTATTGCAGTCCCATAAGTGCCGTTGCCATCCAGTCTTGTTTCATATACTTCACCAGTAATCGCATCATCCATCATTCCAGGAACAAGGAAAGTATATGTGGAGTTCTTTTCTGTTTTAGAGCTGATCTTCTTTAGAAGGTACATTCCACCTTCGCTGATATCCTTAAGGTGATAATAATTTATGATCTCACCGGTATCTTCTTTTACGAGGACACTCTGGCTTGGTACGATTCGCTCCGCTGTTCTTCTATTTATCATAAGACCATCTCCATTGAGTAATTTTAAAATTTAAACCAACCCGAACACCTTGGTGATAATGCAAGCTTCATGCCACAAGCAAAATGATAGTAACCCTTTGAAATTATTAAACAACACTAAAATCACTCTTATGACAAATAAGTAAACATTTTTTTGTTTTTAACACCCCACCACTTGTTGAATCCCCTGAAACCCTTGCTGAATCAAGGTCTTAGGACACTGTCTAGAAAGTAATCGCTATTGTAAAAAATATA
>JBAXXF010000027.1:0-10317 GCA_037128035.1 bacterium
GATCTATACAGTTCAACAGCGCTCGCAAGGACCTTATATAAAGCAATGAACACGGGCAACTGAAGAAGCATTGGAAGACAGCCACTCATAGGATTAACCTTGTGGGTCTTCATGAACTGCATCATTTCCTGATTAAGCTTTGGTTTATCGTTCTTATATTTTTCTTGCAGGGTCTTTAAATGAGGCTGAAGCTCTTGCATCTTCTTCATGGATTTCATACTCTTGTGCTGAAGAGGATACATAATAAGTCTTACAATAAGAGTAAGAAGGAGTATCGCAACGCCGTAATTCGGTATTATCTTATAGAAGAACTTCATTAGCTCAAGCATTGGGACTGATATGATAGCAAGCCAACCAAAGTCGATAGACTCAGATAGCGTAGGCTCGGCTTTCCTTAAATAGCTTACATCTTTAGGCCCTATATAAATTGAATAATTATAGATGCCTTCCTTTGGTATTAGGCTAAATTCTGTAGAATATGTTGCATCGCTGTTCTTTTTATCAGCCACCACTTCTGAAAAGAAGCTGCCTTTGGATGGAAGAGCAGAGAATAAGAAATATCTATCGCTGACTCCAACCCAATTTACCTTATTTTCAAAACTTACCGTCTTTACTTCATCTTTTGCCTTGATAGGAATCCTTTCAACCTTGTCCTGAGAATAAACAACGTAAAGCCTGCTTCTTGTCTCAGGGTCGCTAGAAAAACTATATTGGTTTTGGTCCTTGGATGCAGAAGCCATTATGTTAAACTTAAGCTTATCGCTGTCAGGGACTTTCACTTCTGATTTCAGTAGATATGGGTCAGTATCGCTTAATGAGTAATTAATAGTTACTGATGTAGCTTTTCCTTTATATTCCAACAAGATGGAATCTTCTGTTTTCTTTACAAGTTTAAACGGTGTAGATTCAAGGCCAGCGATCTGAAAAGCACCCTTGCTCTCTATGTCGCGCCCAAAGAATTTTAAAACGACCTTTTTGTCATCCTTATATTTCTTAAAGGAAGCCTGTTTGATCTTTCCGCCTATAGAGCTTATGTCGATCTTTATGTAGTTGTTCTCTATTGTATAGACATCTTCTTTAGCTGCTGTTTTTTCGGGTTCTATTTTGAAATTCTTACCAGTGCTTGAACCAGATGTTGATTGTGATGCTATTGTTTGTTCTGTCGCTTGAGGGATCTCTTGCTGCGGTTTCTTCTTATTGAACAGGAAGGGCCAAGCTAATAATATAAGCATACTCAGCGCTACTGCTACGAACATTCTTTTTTCCATACTTAACCTCTTTTAGTTATTTTACAGGGTCAAAACCGCCCTCATTAAATGGATTGCACCTAATTATTCTCCAAACTATCCTGTGTATCCCCATAAAAAACCCATACTTGTTAAGTACGTTTAGTGCATACTCTGAACAGGATGGATAAAACCTACACCTGGGACGCGCAAACCTTGAGTACAGATTCCTATATAGTGTTATTAGGCCAGAGGCCGCTAGCGCTATAATCCTATCTGATCTTATTAACAACTCTTTCAACAAGGTCTTCTAATTCCTCTCGTATTTCAGCAATATCGTTGCCGAATTTAATCCCTTTTTTAGATATAAGGCAAATTGAAAACTCATCATTGCGCTTATCATCAATAAAAGGCCTTAACTGTTTCTTGATCAGGTCCCTAAAAACCCTCTTTACTCTGTTTCTTTTGACATTATTAGCGCTCTTTGCGCTTAGACCAAAGAATACCCCAAATCTTTGCTCAATAAACCCATAAGTTACAATAAAGTTCTTAGAATATAACCTGTTAGGGAGTTGAGATTCTTTGTTCTTTTTTGCTTTTTTCTTATTTTCCACTTACTTTAATAGAAAGACGTTTTCTGCCCTTAGCTCGTCTTCTGTTAATTACTTCCCTTCCACCAGGTGTCTCCATCCTTGAAAGGAATCCATGTGTTTTTTTCTTTTTAAGTTTGTGTGGCTGATAAGTCCTTTTCATATATTAATCTCTCCTATTATTTACGCTGTGTTTACGCTGAGTGCATACCTATACTATCTAACTATCTAATGTGTCAACTGCAAAATATCTTTATTGGAGCTTGCGTTGTTGACTCTTTTTTGTTAAAAATTTCCATTCAGTGTTTACAACAAATAACTTAGAGAATCAAAAGAAGGTTTCGATGACGTTAGAAGGCGTACATTTCTGGCCGGAAGTACTTACCGCCCTAAGCATCAAGCTAAACAACCCCCTCTTTAAACAATGGATAAGCCTAACCTCCGCGCAGTACAATAATAGCCAAGGTTGCGTAACTATAAAGGTTCCTAACAACCTGATCAAAGACCATATGATGAACAGTTTTATGGACTTAAAGACCATTATTAATGAAATTATGGTCACAGAGACTGAGATAAAGATAGTGGTGGAAAAAAATACTGCACCTACTTTTGATGACAGCGCCTTTACTTTAACGCCTGAGGCAGTAAAGAAGACCCCTAAAAAGAATAGAAGTACATTTATACCTCGCTTCACTTTTGAGAACTTTGTCGTAGGCAGCAATAACCAGTTCGCTCATGCAGCTTGTTTATCTGTGGCGGCAAGGCCTGGTAAATCCTATAACCCTCTTTTTATCTTTGGGAGTTCCGGGCTTGGAAAGACCCATCTTTTACAGGCTATAGGTAACTACATATCCGAGTATTTTGACAATACGAAGGTGCTTTATATAAACGGTGAAAGATTCCTTAATGAGTATATTAAATCAATAAGGACCAAAACGACGGACGTGTTTAGGAAGAAATTCCGTGAAGACTATGATGTCCTCCTTATAGATGATATTCAGTTCATAGCTGGTAAAGGGCAGTCACAGGAAGAGCTTTTTCATGCCATAGCTGGAGCACAAGAGAACAACAAACAAATAGTAATAGCTTCTGATAAGTTCCCTGATGAAATAGAAGGCTTGGATAAAAGACTTAAGACCAGGTTTTCCTCGGGTCTTATTTGTGACGTAAAAGCGCCAGAACTCGAAACTAGACTAGCAATAGTAAACAATAAAGCCCTAGACTTGAACATTAACATATCCCCTGATGCTGCCTCAAAGATCGCTGAATTATTCCCTAATAGCGTAAGGGAATTGGAAGGCGCTATAACCAGTATTGGGGCATATTCTTCCTTTGCTAACACGGAGATAACCCCAGACTTCATAGAAGAGATCTTCCATTCAAAGAAGCTGTCATTTAAAAATAAAAAACAAGTGGATATAGGCAGCATAATAAGTAATGTGGCAAAACACTACCATATAACAGAAGATGACCTTCTTGGTGAGAATAGGAATAAGAACTTTGTACTTCCCAGACATGTAGCTATATACATATCTAAGTCCCTTTCCAATAAGTCATTGAATGAGATAGCAAAGGTCTTCAAGAGGAAGAACCATTCAACCATAATACATGCTTTTGAAAAGATAGAAGAAATGCAGAAAAGAGATGATAATCTAAAATCCGAAATAGTTCATTTGATAAACGAGATCAAAAAATTATAAACATCTCCCTTTCCATAACTAGACGAAAAATGAAAAAGCACGGTTTGTACGTAATACCCAGAAAGGAAGGCAACATTGCGATGTTCAAAAAAAGACAAGTACTCTCAGGCACTTTTAGGGTTATCATCAAATAGACGGGGTATAATAATAGTGATACAAATCTTTATATATATTTAAATAGTATTAAACTATATATTTGATGTTTATGAGATTGAAAAAAACAGATTAATGTGGCATTAATTTTCTACTACATTTAAAAGGTCAGAGGGGGATCTAATGAAATTTACAGTTAACAAAGAGAACTTCGTTAAGGAGCTGGGAAAGATTCAGGGTATAGGGGAAAAGAGACAGACAATGCTAATATTGTCTAATGTCCTTATATCTGCAGACGCAGGTAAAGTTTCCTTACTTTCAACGAACATGGAAGTTGGAATGTTAACTAGTTCTGAGGCTGATGTTATAGAAAAAGGTAAAATAACAGCATCCGCCAAGAATCTATATGACATATGCAAAGAGATGCCCTCAGGTATATTAGAGATAGAGATAGAGGACAACATACTTAAAATAAGGGGTGGAAAAGCTGAGTTTAAGATCCCTACCCTTCCAGCTAATGATTTTCCCAAAGTCCCACTACCTAGTAGAACACCTAAAGTAAATATAGAGAGCAGCAAGTTAAAGGATATGATGGATAAGGTTACATTTTGCGCATCCACCGACGAAACAAAGTATCATTTAAATAGTGTTTTCATAGATAATTCCACTAATAAAGGTTGGTTGAGGATGGTCTCCACTGACGGTCACAGACTTGGAATGACAGACAGCCCAATATGCGATCTTGAGACCCTTGGAGTTTCAAAAGGTATTTTAATACCAAGAAAAGGTGCAGCAGAACTTAGAAAAGTCATAGACACTGCAGAGAATGTTTCCATTATGGTAGAGTCTGGCTACATGTATATTTTTGCAGGGAACAGTATTTTATTTATAAAGGAAATGGACCTTGAGTATCCTGATTATATGAGAGTTATACCGACTAATAATGACAAGTCCTTCAAAGTAAAGAGGACTGATCTTTTATCCGCTTTAAAGCGTGTTTCTATAGTTTCTACCATTAAGTCCAGAACCTCGATGATATCATTGAATCAGGGGTCTTTAGTGCTTAGTTCCAGATCTCCAGACTACGGCGAAGCTACAGAGGAAATAGAAGTTGATTATTCCAAGACACCGATGGAAATAAGATTTAATTCAAAATATCTCATAGATATACTTTCAGCTACTTCAGAGGACATTCTTTCCTTTGAAATGGGTGACCCTTTGAGCCCAGTGATGATAAGACCAAATGAAAGCAATTCAGAATGTATCTATGTCGTTATGCCTATGAGGTTGTAATTTTAAATAGTGGCCAGAATAGATCGTTTAAGGATTTACTCATTCAGGAATATAGATGAGGCTGTAATAGACATACAGTCCCCTTTTGTGTGCTTTTATGGCCAAAATGCCCAGGGAAAGACCAATATCCTAGAAGCCATATATTTAATGTCTAACACACGCTCATTTAGGAGTGGCAGTGTTCCGGACTGGATACAGAGCGGAAAGGAAGAATCAAAGGTAACAGGCGAAATAAGCGATGAATTAGGGGAATATAGTCTTGGTTTTAAATTAAAGACCAATAGAAAGGAACTCTTTATAAACGAAAAGCCTGTCAGTGGTCTTAAAGATGTGATCAGAAGGCTAAGGATAATCTCTTATAACCCAAGTTCCTATGAACTCATTCTTGGTGATGATACAGAGAGGAGAAGATTCTTTGACAGAGTTGTTTACTCGATAGATGCAGATCATTTGGATGACGTTGTCTATTATAACAAGGTCCTAAAGAACAGGAACATGTCCTTAAAACAAAGGCAAGATTATAGAGTATGGGATGAGTTTATAGCGTCTATTGGTGAAAAAATAATAGCAAGAAGGATAAATGCGATCAAGCTGATGCAACAATATTTTGATGATACCTTTAAGTTATTTTTTGATAACAGCACAGTCGCTCTGGACTATATACCTTCAGGTGGAACGAGTAAGACCGACATTTTAAAGAACCTGCAAATAACAGCCAAGATAGATGAGGCAAGAGGCTTTACTGGCGTCGGTGCACATAGGGATAAAATAGATATAATATTTAACGGCAGTCATGCTAAAAAGGTAGTTTCTACAGGCCAAGCTAAGTTGATAGCCTTCCTTTTTAAAGTCGCTAAAACCAGATTTATTAAAGAATTTAGCAAAAAAAGTCCTATATTTTTATATGATGATGTGAGTGCTTTTTTAGATGAAGAGAGGCTTATGCAACTCATTGATATTATTAAAAAAGAAGACATTCAGATCATGTCAAGTTCCGTTGATAATAACTTGTTTAGGAAGCTATTTTCTGATAGTGTTCAGTTTATTACAGTGAGGGAAGGGAGAGTTGTAAATGACGGATAATGTTCAAGAGAATTATGGCGCACAAAGTATCAAGATCTTAGGCGGTTTAGAGGCTGTACGTAAAAGACCAGGGATGTATATAGGGGACACTGCACAAAGAGGTCTTCATCACCTTGTTTTTGAACTTGTAGATAACAGTGTTGACGAACATCTTGCGGGTTACTGCAAGAACATAAACGTTGTTATTCACGCCGATGACAGTTTAACTGTGGAAGATGATGGAAGAGGTATCCCTGTACAGATACACGAGGAATCAGGTGTTTCTGCGGCAGAGGTAGTTCTAACAAAGTTACATGCAGGTGGAAAATTTGATGCCTCAAGTTATAAGGTATCAGGCGGTCTACACGGCGTAGGTTTAAGTTGTGTTAACGCACTAGCTGAAGTTTTAAAGGTCGAGATCAAAAGAGAAGGGCACCTTTATTCACAGACATACAGAAGGGGCGCTCCTGATGCACCTCTTGCAGAAGTCGGCGTGAGCGATGCTACGGGCACAAAAGTAACTTTTAGACCAGATCCTACAATATTTGAGGTCCTTGAATTTTCTTTTGATATTCTCTCAAAGAGATTAAGAGAAATGGCTTTCCTTAACAAAGGATTGGTCATTAATTTTATAGATGAGAGAGAAGATAAACAGACAACTTATCATTACGAAGGTGGAATAATAAGTTTCATCGAGTATATCAACCAGAATAAAAAACCAGCTCATGACAAGGTAATATATATCACGTCCCAAAAAGGAGATGTGATAGTTGAAGTTGCAATGCAGTGGAACGATAGCTACCAAGAGAATATCTTTTCATTCTGTAACAACATAAATACGATAGAGGGTGGAACGCATCTTTCCGGATTGAAAGCAGCTCTTACAAGGACCATTAATCTTTACGCAGTAAAGAACAACATGCTCAGTGGTTTAAAGGAAAGTCTTCTTGGAGAGGATATTAGGGAAGGACTAGCTGCAATAGTCAGCGTCAAGGTCCCACAACCACAATTTGAAGGTCAGACAAAAACAAAGCTCGGTAATTCTGAAATAAAAGGTATCGTAGAAACAGTAGTTAACGAATATCTTCTTCAATTCTTTGAAGAGAACCCGACATCGGCAAAGATCATCTGCTCAAAATCAATAGATGGGGCAAGGGCAAGGATAGCAGCTAGAAAAGCAAAGGAACTAACAAGAAGGAAGGGGCCTTTGGATTTTTCAGGACTTCCTGGAAAGATGGCCGATTGCCAATCCGCAGTTGCTGAAGAATGTGAACTGTTCCTGGTCGAGGGAGATTCTGCTGGTGGTTCTGCAAAGCAGGGCAGGGATAGACGTATTCAGGCAGTTCTTCCGCTGAAAGGTAAGATACTTAACGTTGAAAAAGCAAGATATGACAAAATGTTGAATTCTGAAGAAATAAAATATTTGATAACAGCTATTGGTACCAGTATAGGTGAAGAAGATTTTGATAAATCTAAATTGAGATATCATAAGATCGTAATAATGACCGACGCTGACGTAGATGGAGCTCACATAAGGACACTACTTTTGACTTTCTTCTACAGACAAATGAGAAGCTTGGTAGATGGTGGGCATGTTTACATTGCTCAACCACCTTTGTTCAGGATAAAAAAGGCAAGCAAGCATTGGTATCTAAAAGATGAGCAAGAACTTAACAACATGCTCTTTGATGCATCATGTGAATCTATCAAGGCAGTAGTCTCCGAGACTGGTTCTTATTGCACAGACCTAAAGGGGCTTATAAAGAACATAATGAAGTTCAACAGGATACTTCATGCGTTCACAAGAAAGAAAAGGGATATGGATGTCATAAGACATACGATCACTAAATGGGGCAAGGACTCAAGCTGGTTAAAAGATAAATCAAAGATAGACGAATATTGTAACTATCTTATTCCACATACCAAGCAGAGCCACCCTGAAATAGAGGAAATGGGTTACGATACAGAGGAAGACAAAGTAGCTGGCGGATATAAGATCAATTTCACAACAAAGAGAAAGGATGAAAAACCAGTTATCACTACGATCTCTAACGACACATATAGCCTAACAGAATATGAAGAGCTGTGCATCCTTGCAGAGGATGTGAGAAAACTTGGAAAGCTTCCATATAAACTAGAGGTAGCGAATACAGGTATAATGGAGTTCAACACCTTAGATGATCTTATAAACTTCATAATGGAAGAAGGCAAAAAGGGTTTTACTATCCAAAGATACAAAGGTCTTGGAGAAATGAACCCAGAACAGCTATGGGAAACTACAATGGATCCCCAGAACAGACACTTATTACAAGTCGGTGTTGAGGATGCTGTGGAAGCTGACAGGATCTTTACCATACTTATGGGAGATGTTGTTGAGCCAAGAAGGGAATTCATAGAACAGAACGCACTTAAGGTCAGGAACCTAGATATATAAATTACTAAAGAAAGGGGTTTGTAATACATGGAGACTAATCAGAACACCGTACCTACTGTAATAAATATAGCAGAGGAAATGAAGGGAGCTTATCTTGATTACGCGATGAGCGTTATCGTTGGTAGAGCGTTGCCGGATTTCAGGGATGGTCTAAAGCCTGTCCACAGAAGAGTTCTCTTTGCAATGCACGAACTTAATAACTATCACGATAAGCCATATAAGAAATCAGCAAGAGTAGTCGGTGACGTCATAGGTAAATATCACCCTCATGGTGACACAGCCGTTTATGACACGATAGTAAGAATGGCACAGGAATTCTCTCTTCGATACATGTTAGTGGATGGCCAGGGTAACTTTGGTTCTATAGACGGTGATTCTGCTGCGGCTATGCGTTATACAGAAGTAAGACTTGCAAGGATCGCAGATGAGTTTTTGGCAGATCTTGAAAAGGAAACAGTGGATTTTGCTCCTAACTATGATGGCACACTTCCAGAACCAACACTTTTACCGACGTCTATCCCAAATTATCTAGTCAATGGAACTAATGGTATTGCGGTCGGTATGGCAACAAGTGTTCCTCCTCATAATCTTTCAGAAGTAGTTCAAGGACTGATAGCGACGATAGACAACCCAGACATTTCAGTTGCAGAATTGATGAGCATAATACCGGGACCAGATTTTCCTACTAGAGGCATAATATATGGTAAAGAAGGGATCGCATCAGCCTATGCTACAGGTAGAGGGATCATAAGGATAAGAGCTAGAGCGGAAATAGAACAGGATAAAAAAGGTAACGACAAAGTAGTAATAACGGAAATACCATATCAGGTAAATAAAGCTAAATTGATAGAGAAGTTCGCAGAGCTAGTAAGAGAAAAAAAGATAGAAGGTGTCTCTGATCTCAGGGATGAATCATCAAGGGACGGTATCCGAGTCGTTGTAGATATGAAAAAAGGATTTCAAGGGAATGTTGTCCTTAACCAGCTCTACAAATTTACGGCTATGGAATCGACTTTCGGTATAATAATGCTGGGTATTGAGAACAACCAACCAAGGGTACTTGCGCTTAAGGATTATCTTCGTCTTTTCATAGAATATAGAAAGGACATCGTTACAAGAAGGATAAAGTTCCAGCTTAAAAAAGCTGAAGAAAGAGCGCACATATTACTAGGTCTAAAAATAGCCGTTGAAAATATAGACGACATGATAGCAATAATCAAGAAGGCACCATCTCCAAACGATGCTAAAGACGCCATAATGCAACAGTATTCACTAACAGAGATCCAGTCACAAGCAATATTGGACCTTAAATTACAAAGACTAACTGGTTTAGAAAGGGACAAGATCGTAAATGAGTACAATGAAATAGTAGCAAGGATAATAGAACTTAAGAGTATTTTAAACGATGAGAAAAAAGTCATAGGTATAGTTAAAGACGAGTTGAAGATAATAAATGAAAAATATGGTGATGAGCGCAGAACAGAGATCGTTGGCTCAACTGAAGAGATAGAGACAGAAGACCTTATTGTAGAAGAGGATGTTGTTGTTACGACGACTACAACCGGATACATAAAAAGGATGAGCATTGAATCATTCAGAGAACAAAGAAGAGGTGGAAAGGGAGTTAGAGGGCAGGAATTAAAGGATGATGATGCCGTGTCGAATATCTTTACTGCCTCAACACACGATTATCTGCTCTGCTTCTCTGATAAGGGAAAATGTTATTGGCTAAAGATCTACCAGATACCTCAGTCTGCAAGGAATACAAAGGGCAAGCACATCGTTAATATAATTAATGTAGAACAGGATGAAAAGATAGTTGCCATGTTACCAGTCTCCGAATTCACGGAAGACAAAAATGTCATACTTGTCTCTGAGAAAGGTATCATAAAGAAGACATCACTGATGAATTTCTCTAG
>JBAXXF010000028.1:0-10174 GCA_037128035.1 bacterium
GTATAAGGTAATTAGAGTATATTGAGTTACTGACAGGAGTGTAGGGTCGTGAAAATTAATAAAGTACTATTTTTGCTTATTCTTCTTTCTTCAATAATATTAACATCTTCCTGTTCAAAGAATAAACAAGACGAGAAAAACACAATAAATGTATATCTGGCAGAGGTTGTCCCGGGTGTTGACCCGATCTCAATATCCGACAGATATTCTCATGCCGTCGCAAGACAGGCGTACGAAGGATTGTACGAATACCACTATCTGAAATATCCGTTCGTTATCTCCCCTGTACTGGCTGAAGGTATGCCAGAGGTGAGTAAGGACGGATTGCTCTACACTATAAGACTGAAACACGGGGTTCTCTTCACCGACGATCCGTGTTTTAAGGATAACGCTGGAAAAGGAAGAGAACTTGTTGCGCAGGATTTTATTTACTCAATAAAAAGAGGCTTGGCCTCTCCGCTTGCAAGCACCGTATTCTTCTACAGCATCCTTTCAGATATAGTCGTTGGAGCAGATGAATATAAAAAAGCCGCTCAGAACAAAAAGGGCTTTAATTTTGCCAAAGATATTCCTGGCATGATGGCGTTGGATAAATACACTATACAATTCAAACTTAAAAAGACATCGACGTACTTTCCAGGACTGTTGACAAGACCTAATGGCTTTGTAGTTCCAAAAGAAGCTGTTGAATATTACAAGGATGATTTCAAGTACCATCCAGTAGGTTCTGGCGCGTTCAAGATCAAAGAATGGGAAAAAGACTCTAAGATAGTTTTTGTAAGGGACCCTAATTACAAACATGGCTTTTATCCGACAGAGGGAGAGCCTGGCGATGCTGAAAAGGGCCTTCTTAAGGATGCAGGTGAAGCGCTTCCATTCCTTGACAAGATTAACATGTACATACTTGTGGAAGAACAGCCACGTTGGATAAACTTCAACAAAGGACTTTTAGATATAGTTGTCCCAGATAAGGACAGTTACTACGATGCGTTCCCTACCGGTGGAGAGCTAGCAAGGAACCTAGCCGACAGAGGAATAAAGGTAGCTAAAAGACAGAAGCTAGAGATCATCTACTACTCTTTCAACATAAACGACAAGATCGTGGGTAAGAATAAATACCTTAGGCAAGCTATAAGCATGGCTTACGACGGACAAAAACATAATGCCCTCTTCTATAATAATCAAGCATTCGTCGCTAACTGGATACTACCACCTAACGTTTTTGGTTTCGATCCAAGCTACAAGAATCCATATCGCCAATACAACCTGGCAAAAGCCAGAGAGCTGATGAAAAAAGCGGGTTATCCAGATGGCAAAGGGCTTCCTCCGTTGAACATGCTTATAACTGATTCTATTGCGGCAAAGCAAATAGGTGAGTTCTTCTCAAAATCTGTAAGTGAGATAGGCGTAAGAATAAATCTTCAACCAAGGAACTTTGGCCTTCTTCTTAAAGAGATCACTGACGAAAGGAATTTCCAGATCGTGGCTCTTCAATGGAGAGCTGACTTACCGTGCGCAGAGGACTTCCTCAGGATATTCTATAGTAAAGCGTTCACTCCAGGGCCTAATGATTCCCACTACCAGAACGCAGAATATGACAGGCTATTTGAGAAAGCGTCTGAGATGAAGGATGGTCCAGAAAAATTAAAGATGTTGAACAGGATGAGAGATATTGCAGTTGAAGAGGCTGTTCTGATCCCTCTGGTAAATCCTTCGATAATTACGCTCACCCAGCCTTATGTTGAGAATTACAAACCCCATATTCTGGTCGGGGATGTCTTTAAATATGTAAAGATAGACAACAAGAAAAGAGATGAGACCCAGAAAAAGTATTATAGATAGCCACTTCTTCAAGAGGGGCAAGATCTAAGCATGTATATTTTTTTCGTCTACAACATGGACTTCATGTTCTCTGTGTATGCCATGTGCCTGTTCTCCATTTCTATAATATGTTTTTTCTTGATAAAATTTGACGAAGACAAGGTCATGTGGGAACTACTCGGCCTGTTCAGCCTTATCTTTAGTATCCATGCTCTGTTTGAAATTGTCACACTAGAACCAGGACTACTAAAAAGGTACGCCGTCGCAAAGACGATCCTATTGGTCCTAGCGTACTTGTGTCCGATAGAATATGCAAGGATCAAAACAAGACAGAAGTTACAGCACAAAAGCTTACTTGGGCGATGGATCTATGTACCACTCTTGCTGTTCGTCGCTTATGAGGGTTATAGAACTGGGGACTTTAGTACAGTAAACACCTTATCAAGATACATCTTGGGGATCTTTGGTGGTGTTTGGTCCGCCGTAGCCATAATAGGTGTAAAGAGGAAAAGAGATGAGTACAAGGTCTTCATCGCGATAGCTATACTTGCTGTCGCCTTTTCATTAACGAACATAATAGTGCCTACAGTAAACATCTTTCCTGCTAACATAATTAACCAAGATAGCTTTTCTAACTTTGTTGGTTTTCCTATCCAGTTCATACGAGTCCTACTATCGATAACACTTCTTGTTGTCATATTCTTCGGCTTCAATTTGACTGGCCTCTCTATCAGAGCAAAGAAGTATATAGCAACCCTCTTCTTCATCTTAATAATAGCTGGCTTTTTTATAACAAGGAATATCGGTATTTCAGAAACACTTGATGCGGACGTTGTACTTTTGTCCAGAGCCAGGACGGCCGCTGCCGCTGTTAACCCAAGGCGCCTGCTTACGCTTACGGGGTCCATAAAAGACCTCAATAACCCAGATTATAAAAGACTAAAAGAAGTGGTAACTCAGGTCAGAAAAGCAAATTCTGATTTTCGTTTTGCATACATAGTTGGTGTTAGGGATAAGGCCGTGTTCTTTTATGTAGATTCTGAACCAGAAACGTCCCCTGACTATTCCGCTCCCGGCGACCAGTGGAAAAGATATCCTCCAGGCCTACTAAGGGTGTTCTCAGAAGGTGCTACTGTAGTGAACGGCCCTTACACTGATGAATGGGGGACATGGGTCTCTGGTTTTTCTCCTGTAAGAGATTTTGAGTCCGGAAAAATAATAGCAGCGCTTGCTCTAGATGTAGATGCCGCATCATGGCACAGTAACATATTTAAACATCGATCATTGGGGCTAATGATAACATTGGGGCTGTACCTTGCATTGACTACTGTCTTTGTTCTCCTAACCCTTAGAAGCGCCTCTTCAAAAGCCATATCCGGCATACAAAAGAAGTTCGAACAGGCTTTCCATGCGCCTGCAATTATACACTTAATAACAAGGCTGAATGGAGAGATAATAGACGCTAATGACACCTTTTTAGAGACTTTTGGACTTACGAGGCAAGAGGCAATAGGCAAAACGACCGTTGAGCTCGGCATATATTACGACCTAAAAGACAGAAGTGAAATGTTTGAAGAACTGGTCCGAGACGGAGAGACATCCATAAAAGAGCAGAAATATAAGACAAAGGATGGACAGATCATAACCGGCTTGGTCTCTTTATCTTTGGTAGATACGAGCGATGGTAAATATGTCATAGGTTCTATAAACAATATAACAAACTTAAAAAAGATAGAAGAGGAACTCAAAGATCGTGAACAATATTTTCGAACTGTCATGGACTCCATCCAGGCCGGAATAGTGATAGTGGATGTTGCAAACTTCAGCATAATAGACCTGAACCCAGCGGCCTCACAGATGTTAAAGTTATCAAAGGAAAAATTAATAGGAGCTGATTGCAAAAAATACATTTGTAAAAGGGATTGCGACACTTGCCCTGTTATAGATGAAAACCAAAAAGTAGTAAGCAGAGAAACTTATATAACCGACGGAGAAGGCAATAGCATCCCTATAATAAAAACTGCCGTAGAGATCACCCTGGGAGGAAAAAAATGTATCCTGGAGAACTTCATTGATATAACTGACAGAAAGAAAGCAGAGAAAGCATTGAATGACGTTTTAGAGAGCCTGAAAGAGACTCAAAACATCGCCCACCTTGGGTCGTTAGAGTTCGATCCAGAAACAGGCATCGCAACATGGTCAGAAGAATCGTGTAGGATCTTTGGCCTAAGCCCCGCAGAGAGCAGCCCAACCTGGGAAAGTTTTATGAGCCTGGTCCACAAAGATGATGTAAAAAAGGTTGAGGCCAATTGGGGCAAGCTATTCTATAGTAACGAGCCTGTTGAAACAGAACTAAGACACCTAATGCCTGACGGTTCAACACATTATGCACTCTCCAAACTACAAAAAGTTGAAAGAGATAAAAAAATAAAGATCATTGGTTCCATTATGGACGTGACACAGATAAAACTGGCGGAACAAGAAATAGATAGGATCTCAAAAGTAAAGGATGATTTCCTTTCCATAACATCACATGACCTAAAGAGCCCACTTGGGATAGTTAAGACCTCTATGAACCTTTTATTGGAAGAACCTAATATAACAGCCTCAATAAAAGAATATGCGGAGCTTTCCTTAAGACAGGCTAATAGAGGATTAAAGATCATTAGCGATCTTCTTGATCTAAAAAAACTGGAAAGTGGCAATGTAAAATTAGAAATAAGTAGATTCAATGTTACTCGCCTTATAGATGAGGTCTCAAACGATTTCAAGGTAACACTTGATCACAAAGGCATAAAATTAAAAGTCAGCTCTGATGATAGCTATGAGGTGAACGCCGATTACAGTAAACTCGCCCAAGTAGTGAGTAACTTGCTCAGCAACGCTATAAAATACACACAAAAGGGTGGTACGATCAGCATTCACAGCAAAAGATCGGACGATAAATTAGAGGTAAGCGTAAGTGATACCGGCGAAGGGATCCCTAGTGATAAACTCAAAGATATATTTGAAAAATATGGGCAGGCAAGGATCTCCGACAAGAAAACAGGCACTGGCATGGGGCTTACAATAGCTAGATACATATGCGCTCTACACGGTGGTAATATATGGGTAGAATCACAGTACGGCAAAGGCTCTACTTTTAGCTTCACCATACCAAATGTTTCTATCGCTACTAACAGAAATAATCACATATCTCACTCCAGCAGGACCATCCTAATAGTTGATGATACCCATGATGAGAGGATCGTGGTCAAGAATATACTGGAAAAGAACGGTTATAAAACGCTTGAGGCTATCAATTGGAAAGAGGCTCTGGACAAGATAAGACACCAGATAATAGACCTGGTACTTTTAGACATAGAGATGCCAGACATGAACGGATGGGACCTGCTTGGAATAATCAGACGGGAAAAAAAGAAAAAAGAGTTGCCTGTCATAATATATTCTTCAAAGATAACAGAAGCTGAATATGATAAAAAGGCCGGGGCTAATGATTATGTTCAGAAACATGAAAACCAGTCAGTGTTGATCAGCAAGATAGAAAAACTTATCGGCTAGCTTTTTAGACCGATCCCGTGTTTTTTCATCCTTCTATATAAAGTGTCCCTTGATATCCCAAGAAGTTTGGCTGTTTGACTCATATTCCCAGATGTTTTCTGAAGGGCGTCCAGCAGGTTCCTATATTCTATATCCTTGAGAGAGACATTCCCCGACGAATAAGGAGATGGCGAGGAGACTGTTGTCTGCCTTGCTACGGCCTCATAATTCCCTGCGGACTTACTTCCGGAAGCAAAATTAAAGTCACTTATTGTAAGTTCAGGTTCCTTCCCAAGAATGACAGCTCTTTCTAACACATTCTCTAGTTCTCTTATGTTACCTGGCCATGGATAATTACACAGCGCATCCATAACTTCAGTAGAAAGCTTATTGAATTTTTTGTTCTCTCTCTTTGAAAAGACACCCATAAAATGCTCTATGAATATTGGTATATCGTCTTTTCTATCTCTTAGCGCTGGAATATAGATAGGCAACACATTCAGTCTATAGAAAAGGTCTTCCCTGAACCTTCCTGATTTTACCGCTGTTTCAACATCACCGTTGGTGGCTGCTATTATCCTAACGTTGGTCTTTATCGTCTTAAGTCCACCTACTCGCTCGAACTCCTTGTTCTGTATTATCCTCAATATTTTGACCTGGAGATCAATAGACAGATCCCCTATTTCATCTAGGAATATCGTCCCACCTTCCGCGATCTCGAACTTGCCTTCTTTTGTTCTTATAGCACCGGTGAAGGAACCTTTTTCGTGTCCAAACAGTTCACTTTCAAGCAATGTGGCAGGTATAGCAGGACAATTTATGGTAACAAAGGGTTTGCCCTTTCTTCTGCTGTAATTGTGTATGGTCTCAGCTATCAAACTTTTACCAGTACCACTTTCTCCTCTAAGAAAGACAGGAGCATCAGTCTGTGAGACCTTGCTTATCATCTTGATAAGGTTCTTTGCGGCATAACTATTTCCCAATATTGGAGAATATGTTTTAAGATCCTTCTCGGTGGACTTGATGTCCTCTATTTCCAACGTGTCCTTTATCTTATCCCAGAGATCTTCTGGGTCCAGTGTCTTGGGTATATAATCGTAAGCACCAGCTTTCATGGCAGCAACGACAAGTTTTGAATCCTCTCTGTTGCTTATCATGACTACCGGTATATTAGGGATCGCCAATTTTATTTCTGCAAGCACTTCCAATCCAGATCTTTCAGGGAGCACTACGTCTAGCAAAATAAGGTTCGGCTTAAACTCTTTTATATGTTGTGTGATCCTTTCTGAAGTGTTCAGACACTTTACTATGCAACCTTTTTTCTCAAGTATTACAGAGAGAACAGAGCAAAAAGATACATCATCATCCAGAACTATAATTTTCGTGCTAATAAATATCACCCCTTTCTACAATGATCCACTGCCTGACAGTATAAGACAGTTTTGTCCCTTATGCAAGATGCGCCACATTGCTCCATAAAAGTAAAATCTTTTAGCGACAAATGCCCGTATCTGTGTTTTTTTATAGAGGAGCTAATCCTATATCAAGGAGACTATACTATGGCTAATGATGACAATTTCCAACCTTTCATAAAACATGATGAGAAGGTCCGAGAATTCACGTTCCAAGCAGTATTGCTGGGAACTATCCTAGCTATCGTGCTAGGTGCCGCCAATACATACTTGGGGCTTTATGCGGGTATGACCGTATCAGCTTCCATCCCTGCAGCCGTTATCTCAATGGCTATACTAAGGGGTATATTGAAGCGCGGTACTATACTAGAGAACAACATAGTCCAAACTATCGCTAGCGCAGGTCAATCTGTTGCGGCAGGAATAATCTTCACCATCCCTGCACTTATAATAGTAGGGGCATGGACTGATTTCCATTTTTGGCCAACAACACTGATGGGTATCTGCGGCGTTCTATTGGGCGTAGTGTTCATGATACCTCTGAGAAAGGTCCTTATAGTAGAAGAAAAAGAACTTACTTATCCTGAAGGCGTTGCCTGCGGAGAAGTTCTAATAGCCGGAGAAAAAGGTGGAGCAAAGTTCAAACCAATATTCCACGGTGTTATCCTGGGTGGGTTATTAAAGTTCATAGGCTCAGGCCTAAGCATGCTGAAAGGCACAATTGAATGGGCGACTAGCCTAGGTGGAAAACCTATCTATGCTGGAACAGATGTCTCTATGGCGCTTGTAGCTGTTGGATACATAATCAACCTAGACGTTGCTATCCTGGTATTCCTTGGTGGATTCCTTGGATGGAGCATCGCAATACCTCTATTGGGCATCCCTGCTGGAATGGAAAATGCGCCGATGCTTGATATAGCATGGGAGCTTTGGAGCGCTAAAATAAGATATATAGGCGTTGGCTCCATGTTAGTGGGCGGAGTTTGGTCCATCATCACAATGAGAAGCGGTATTTTGAAAGGGATCTCCCATATATCAAAAAGTTTCAACAAGGCTGAAGAAGCTAAAGTAAAACGTACAGAAAAGGATATGGGAATAATTTCCATACTCGTTATATTTTTAATGACCATAGTTATAATGGTCCTTCTTTATAACTACCTAACACACAGTTTGAGCATGGGAATAGCTGCTACTTTTATAATGGCTATATGTGCTTTCGCTTTTGTCGCAGTATCAAGTTATATAGTCGGGTTGGTCGGTAGTTCTAATAATCCGGTCTCGGGTATGACTATCTGTGCACTTCTGTTCACAGCGGCGCTATTACTTGTTCTAGGGTTTAAGAATGGTTACTCAATAATCTCAACTCTTGGTATAGCCGGCGTTGTATGCGTTGCAGCATGCGTTGGTGGAGACACATCACAAGACTTAAAAACTGGTCACATTGTTGGAGGTACTCCAAAATTCCAGCAGATAGGAATGATCATAGGTGGTGTTACCTCTGCGTTCTTTATTCCTCCCGTGCTAGCATTGTTACATAAGGCATACGGCATAGGAACAGGCTTAAAGGCACCACAGGCAAACCTTTTTGCAAGTATCACAAAAGCAGTATTCGGTCAGGGCAGCATGCCTATGGACATGATCATGATAGGCGTTGTTGGTTCAATAGTATGCATACTTATAGATCTTTTCTACTTAAAGAGAATAAATTCAAAATTCAGGATCTACATTATGCCTATCGCTGTTGGAATATACCTTCCTGTAACACTTGCTGTTCCAATTCTGATCGGTGGTTTTATAAGATACATGATCAACAGGAAGAAGGTTGTGGATGAATCAAAGGACCCTGGGATACTTTTCAGCTCTGGTCTTATTGCCGGTGAGTCCCTAATGGGAATATTGATAGCACTATTCATCTTCTTCAAGTTGAAGCTATCCTTGGCAGATTATGTCAGCGGGACACTCACTACGCTTCTATCAGTAGCGGCGATAATGCTTGGGTGTTACATGCTGTGGAGAGCAGCTAGGAAAGAAGATTAATTAGACTGAACAGACCTTAAATATAACGGGGCACCCTTTGGGGTGCCCCGTTCGTTTATGTTATGTTATATGCAGACTACTCTATACAGCAGTCTATTACTTTTTTAACAAGGGCTCCTAATTTACCCATGATGCCTTTCCTTTCTGTATCTTCTTTGTTTAACATATCGTCATCTAGCTTTTTTACATCGCCGATGTTTACGACCTTGAGATTAAGTCCCCAGAAAAGGGAATATAGGTCATATGCTTTTTGGAAAAGCTCATGTGCCTCTTTCTTATTGCCCATGGATTGCTGTTTAGTGCCAACCTCCATCAGTCTCATGGATGCGGCTAGTAGATGTTTAGAGATGCACCAAACTTCACCTTCATATTCCTTTATGATCTTCTTAAGAAGTACCTTTCTCATCTCCCTTACTTCCAATAGAAGATCAAAATATTCAGGTTTCTGGGTTTTGGCACCGGTAAAAAAGAAGTGCTCCTCTATACTTATAAGGTTCATTATAGCGATGGAGAGATCTTCATCTGAAGAAAGGTCCATCTTATCTTTTTTCTTAAGCTCATCAGCCTTTTCTACTAGTTTGTTAAAATCATCTATTTTGTCAGTCATAAAAATTCCTTATTTAGTAATAAAATAAAAACAAACACTTATTATAGTTAACGCCGCTAATGGCATAACAACTTTTTGAAAAGGAAAGTTAGCGTGCCCATTGTTCCTGGCCTTCATCCTGTTATATAGAGTAGCTATAAGCCAAAAGCCTATCGCTCCAAATATTATGCCCACTATTAGTTTATCTATTCCCCATAGAGTATTATAAAGTTGCCCAATAATGCCGGAAGAATAAAGCGGGGTCACTACCAACAGGAAATAACCAAAAGATATAAGTAGCTCCATTCGCATAAAGATCCATTTCTTCTTTTTTAGCCAGTCAATAGTCCAAATTATCATAGAGACTATAAGACCACCTACCCACACGCCTGTAACTGTGTCATCAATTCCTAACCACCTTGAAAGACCAACGCCAGCACCAACAGCAATTGCGCATATAGGGCACATGGCGAATAGTCCCTTGGTCCAGAATAAAGCAAATATTAGTATGGCTATCATGGTTGCATTTTTATATCATTAGATGGGTTGACTGACAAAAAAAATATGCTAAAAGCGCCAATTATGAAAAGTTTTTTTAAGGACAAATGGGTACAAATAGGCACTTTGGCTACAACGGTATTAGCCGTATGCGCCGCTATATCGGCTCTAAAGGGAGGAGGATATTCCACTAAAACCCAGGTAACTACCACTCAGGTCGCGAACACATGGGCGTATTACCAGGCTAAGAGCATAAAACAGACCATACTAAAATCAGAAA
>JBAXXF010000029.1:0-10167 GCA_037128035.1 bacterium
CTGCAATACTCCCTTTTAGGAGGCTTTATGCTGAGCGAACTCAAGTGCTCTCAGATAGAAAAAGGAACCCCTACATTACCTACAACCGAGGTACAAAAGATGTTGATAGAGCTCCCTGGATGGACATTGAACAATTCCGCCATTAGTAGAGAGTTTAAATTTAAAGATTTCACTTCAGCTATGGAGTTCGTCAATAAAGTTGCTGAGATCGCCAACGCAGAGGACCATCACCCGGACATTAATATCTCTTATAACAAAGTTAAGATGGAGCTATCTACCCACAAGATCGGCGGGCTATCCATGAACGACTTCATAATGGCCGCTAAGATCAACATGATATAGGAGGTCTTATGCCCGCAAAAAAACCTTATAAATATTTGATCGTAGGAGCCGGAACAACGGCAAACGCAGCCATAGAAGGCATTAGGGAAACAGATAGAACTGGGGCTATCGCACTATTTGGGGAAGAAAAATATCTGCCTTATGATAGACCGCCACTAACAAAAAAACTTTGGTTCGGAAAAATGAAAGAGGAACAGGTATTTTTCCACAACTGGAAATTCTATGAAGACAACAATGTGGAACTGATGCTGGGCACTACCATAATTTCTGTTGATCCAGTGAGGAAGGTGGCAACTGATCAGGCTGGGGCATCACATTATTATGACAAGTTACTTTTGGCTACGGGCGGAAGCCCTCGCAAATTAAGCATACCTGGGGGCAACCTAGACGGTATTTGCTATTACAGATACCTGGACGATTATCAAAGGATCAAAACGATGGCGACGGAAGGAAAGTCGGCAGTGGTAATAGGTGGCGGATTCATAGGATCAGAGATAGCCGCCGCTTTGACCATTAATAAAGTTAAAGCGACCATGCTCTTTCCTGAAACGTACCTATGTAACCGCGTATTGCCCAGTGAACTTGCTGAGACCATTCAAGCTCAATATATTAAAAAGGGAGTACAAATCCTTAATAATGACAGACCTACATCCATCTCGATGAATGGAGAACAATTCGTAACTCAAACAGAAAAGGGCACCAAGCTTGTCTCTGACATTTTGATAGTAGGCATAGGGATAGAGCCAGAGACCAAGCTGGCAAAAACCGCTAACTTGAAGGTAAATAATGGGATCGTGGTCAATGAATACCTTAAAACATCTAGCCCTGACATCTACGCCGCCGGCGACAACGCTAACTTCCCCTGTAGGGCATTAAACAAGGAACTGCGCTTTGAGCACTGGGACAATGCATTGATCCAAGGCAAACTTGTGGGAAGGAATATGGCAGGAGCAAATGAGCCTTATAATCATCTCCCTTATTTCTTTTCAGATCTTTTTGAATTTGGTTACGAGGCTGTTGGCGAACTAGATCCAAGTATGGAGATCTACTCATATTGGAAAGAAGAGAACAAGAAAGGCATTATCTATTATGTTGATGACAGCAAGGTCAGAGGAGTAATGCTGTGCAATGTCTGGGAAAAAGTAGATGCCGCCAGGACACTTATAATAAGGAACCAAGACGTAACAGAGGGTGAGCTCCGCGGAGCTATTGGATTTTAAAATGATAAACAACAACTTAAAAGGAAGGACCGCACTAGTTACAGGAGCTCCCGTCAGAATAGGCAGGGCTATATCACTTGCCCTAGCTGCAGAGGGCATCAACGTAGTTGCGCACCACTTTGGCATGGAACCAAAGAGCCAAGAATTAGTAAAAGAGATCTCTAATTCATATGGCGTAAAGTCATGGGAAATAAGTTCAGACTTTTCCAGACCAGATGAATACGAAACTCTGATAATGCGCGTAATGGAAATAACTGGAGGCTTTGACATCCTGATCAATAATGCCTCCAGCTTCTCTTCAGACACCCTAGAGACCGTAGACTTAAGGAATATTTCTTCACACATGCAAATAAATGCATGGGCCCCTTTTGTACTCTGTCGTGATTTTGCAAGAGCAGCCAAACATGGGCATATAATAAACATACTTGATGCCAGGATAGAAGGGTATGACTGGGAACATGTATCGTACATACTAAGCAAGCATCTACTTGGATTAATGACTAAGATGCTCGCGGTCAAATTTTCTCCAGACATTACGGTCAATGGAATAGCGCCAGGAGCGATCTTAGCACCTGTGGATAAGATGGATGCTGTTCTCCCTAAACGTCACGGAGGGACAGACGACATAGCTCAAGCTGTCACTTACCTTCTTAAGAACGACTACATCAATGGACAAGTCCTATATGTGGACGGTGGTAGACATTTAACGGGGGAGACAAATGGATAAAATATTAATAAATGACCTTAGTGCAAGATGCATAATAGGTGTTTGGCAGGATGAACGTGTTGAGAAACAGGATGTCCTGGTCAACATCGCCATAGGTACAGATTTTAGCAAAGCTGCCAAGAACGATCAGTTTGAGGATACTCTGGATTACAGGGCAATTAAGAAAAAGGTATTAAACTTAGTAGAGAGCTCTAAGTATTATCTTTTAGAGGCTCTGGCAGAAGCCATCTCTGAGACCTGCCTGGATGACAACAGAGTATTAGAAGTGACCGTTCGTGTAGAAAAACCGTCAGCCCTACGTTTTGCCAAAAGCGTAGGAATAGAGATAAACCGTAAAAGAAGGACGTAAGATGTCGAGGGTTTTTATCAGTCTTGGATCTAACATAGATCCAGAAATAAACTTAAAAAAAGCAGTTCAGGTACTTTCGCACCTGGTCAAGATAAAATGCGTCTCAACTGTTTACAAGACAAAAGCAGAACAGCGACCAAAACAAAATGACTATTATAATTGTGTGATAGAGATCAGTACTGATATCAAACCACTGGAACTAAAGTTCAGGGTCCTGCGTGGAATAGAGACACTATTGGGTCGTGTACGAGGAAAAGACAAGTTCGCTCCTCGAACCATAGACATGGATATCATCCTCTACGATGAAAAGAAGATAAAGTCTTCTGCCCTAACCTTACCTGATCCGCAGATATTAAGCCGCCCATATCTAGCAATACCGTTATTGGAACTTGATGCGAGTTTGAAGATACCAGGTACAGGACAAACCATAGAAGAAATAGTATGTAAAATGCCAGCTGCTGTGCTCAAACAAAGTAAGATGAAGCCCTTAAAGGATTATACAAGGATCTTAAGAAGAAAAGACGATCTGATCTTAAAGTGTAGATAGACGTTGACCATGCTAAATTAACTATAAACATGTACTTGCCTAAACGATTCGCTTTTTGCCCATTTAGCATTGTAAACATAAATCCCAATGCATGCCTAAAATCATAATTTACTGAGATGGTTTCAACAGGAGTGAAGACCGTATGAAGAAATTGAGATGCAATAGATTCTTAGTTGGACAGGTTCCATGTTGAGAAACTGTACAGCTTAGAAACTATTGCATCTCAATAATGAATAGGTCGAGCGGGTTGATTTCTCAGTAAGTTATGATTTTAGGCATACATTGGGGTATATTTTTACTATGGTCGACGTTCTGGAATGGACCCAGGTTGCTTACCACTCTCAAAAAAAGCCTGGCTCATATATAGACCGCAATAACAATGTCCGAATTCTTTTATATCGGGCCATGAATAAACGCATGGGCAAGTAATGTCCTTATCTTTTTCCCTATCGTTTTTTGCGCTTCTGCAAGGACAGCAGAAATAGCCATATCTATTAAAATTCTTTGTCAAACCTTCCAAAAGAAGTTCTAAGAGTTCCTCGTCGTGGGTCAGCTTCCAATCCTGTTTTTTGACCACCATTGTGGTAAAAAGGCGAGTATCCTCTTTTGTCTTTTTGTTCACAAGAGTTCCTCTTCCCATTTGTCCTGATTAAAACCTATTAGGAACCTTTTGCAGTCGATGACAAGAAATGGAAAGGAAAGGCTACGGTTGAACTGGTCTCGTAATTGTTTCTCTATCTGTTCCTGAACCTCAGGCTCCAGCTCATCATAGTAAACATATTTGAACTTGAATGAATGCTCTTTAAGGAATTTGAGAGCCCTATGGCAAAACCCACAGGTGGACAGAGCGTAGACAACCAGTTCGTTCTTACATTTAGTACCGTCTTCTTCTATAAATTTAAATTTTGTTTCCATGCCCTATATTCTATCATTTACTCATATAAAAAAACACAAAATATGCTAGATTGTAACTTAAGAGGGGGACGAATAAATGGCGGAAAAACAACTTAAAAGGTCTTTATCGTTTGCTGGGGCTATCGCCATCGTTATTGGTGGAGTAATAGGCTCAGGTATTTTCTTAAAACCTGGAATCGTGTTTAACCATGCTGCCTCCCCTTATATGGGATTACTTGCCTGGCTAGCTGGTGGTGTTATCACACTTGCTTCTGCTCTAACCATAGCAGAAATAGCTTCTGCCATTCCAAAGACGGGCGGACTATATGTTTACCTAGAAGACCTTTACGGGGATGTCTGGGGCTTTTTACTTGGTTGGGTACAAACTGTAATAACCTACCCTGCCTCCGCTGGAGCTCTTGCTATAGCGTTCGCAACCTTTTCAACATTTTTTATTCCCATGAGCGGCATGCAGCAAAAACTATTAGCAATAAGCGTAATGATATTTGTCGTAATAATGAATATATTGGCCACAAAATTCGGTGGCATTATCCAGATAGCGTCGACAGTTGGAAAACTTCTACCAATAGCGGCAATAATAATCTTTGGATTAATGAAGGGTAACGCCCATGATTTCAGTATGGTAACTGTTGCAACTACCGGCGCTGGCTTTGGAGCGGCAATACTTGGGACCCTGTGGGCTTACGACGGTTGGATCGGGGTTACTAATATGGCAGAAGAACTTAGGGACCCTGTGCGGCAATTGCCACGCTCCCTAATAATAGGTGTAGGAACTGTAATAGCTGTCTACGTTCTGGTGAACATAGCTATGCTGAACGTCCTACCTATAGGCAACATCATAGCGTCGCCAAGACCAGCATCAGATATCGCTGTAATACTTTTTGGTAATGGTGGCGCGGCTTTTATAACCGCTGGCATAATGATCTCTGTCTTTGGTGCAATGAATAGTTACATCATGACTGGCGCACGCGTACCTTTTGCTATGGGAGCACGCCGTCAGTTACCTTGTTCCAAAGTGCTGTCAGCTGTTCACCCAAAGTTCAACACTCCAACTAATGCCTTGATCGTAGAGGCCGTACTTGCCGCGATATACA
The DNA here is from genome assembly GCA_037128035.1 of bacterium. Lineage (GTDB taxonomy): Bacteria > Bdellovibrionota > JAFGOL01 > JAFGOL01 > JAFGOL01 > JAPLFT01. Next base: position 5,195 of record JBAXXF010000029.1, read on the forward strand.
TCATGTCAGGCACATTCAACACACTGACAGACCTTCTTGTTTTCGTGCTATGGATATTCTTTACCATGGGAGTAATAGGCGTCTTCATTATCAGGAAAAAGGGAACACCATACAAACCAAGTTATCGTGTCCCGCTATATCCTTATGTACCTTTGATCGGAATATTAGGTGGTACTTACATTCTTTTTAGCACAGTAATATCCCAGACAGCTAACTCGCTGTTGGGCATAGGTATCACGCTGATAGGATTGCCTGTGTTCTATTACTTGAAGAAGAAAAACTAGTTACGTTTTTCTTCCCTTGGTTTAGCTCTTGTTACTATGGTCCTTTTACCCTTACTCTGGGCCTTAAAACTGTGGATTATCTCCTCAGCTTTTTCAAAAGGTACTGTTACAAAAGCGAACTTCTCAAATATGCTAACATTACTGATGTATCTATCTTCTAACTTTGAAGTCTTCTTTATAAGATCTACCAAAGATTTTTTTGTAGTGCCGTCCTTTCTTCCAAGCGTCACGAACAGTCTAGCGGTACCTTCTCTATCTATATCACTTTCTCTGCCACCACCACTGCTTCTATCGCTGCTACTTCTGCTGCCTACACTACTTATCTCACCATAACTGCTTTCATCAAGTTGCTCTTCAAAGGAGTATTTAAGTAGAGCTCCTATTATTTTTTGAGCTTCATATTTTTCAAGCAGGGTGTCTGCCCACGTCGTGTAATCGCTGCCATCTTCAGTCTCAATGGCCTCTATTAACCTCTCCGTAAGACGTGCTCTCTTTGTTCTTATAACGTCCTTTATCTTTGGAACTTCAGCTTTTCTGATATCGGTCTTTGCCTCTTTCTGTATGAAAAGAAGTTTTCTATATTCAGAAGGCGTAATGAACGTTACCGCTGTTCCCTTATTACCAGCTCTTCCTGTCCTTCCTATCCTGTGTACATAGGATTCAGGGTCCTGCGGAAGTGAGTAGTTGATAACGTGGGTCATCTTGTTAACATCTATTCCTCTTGCGGCAACATCTGTTGCTACAAGGATCGTGATCTTCTGTTTTCTGAACTTATCAAGGATCCTTTCTCTTTGACTCTGGGACACATCGCCGTGTAGAGCCTCAGCATCGTAACCTCTGTCTATCAGCTGTTTTGCTATATCATCTGTCTCTATCTTTGTTCTACAAAATATCAGCCCATAGAACTCTAATTCCATGTCTATTATCCTGCATAATGCTTCAAACTTATCAGCCTGTCTTACTTCAAAATAGATCTGTTCAGTAAGGTTGTTGTTCAGTCTTTCTTTTTGTATGGCGATGAACTTATGTTCTTTCATGTAGTTCTTTGCCAATGCCTGGATCCTTGGAGGCATTGTAGCGGAGAACAACAAGGTCCTTTTATCAGGATTTGTCTGCTCCATTATCTCCTGCATGTCCTCTATAAAACCCATGTTCAGCATCTCATCTGCTTCATCTAGCACCATGTATGAGACCTTATCAAGTTTTAGGGTCCTTCTGTCCAAGTGGTCTATTATCCTGCCTGGAGTACCTACAACTATATCTACACCCCTGGTCAGCTTTTTGAACTGTTGTTCTATAGCTTGTCCGCCGTAGATAGGCACTATCCTGATGTCTTTGTCACCTTTAAGTGAGTTGATCTCCTCTGCCACCTGGATGGCAAGCTCTCTTGTAGGCGTTAGTATTATCGCCTGCACGTGACGGGAGTTTTCTTTTATCGTTTGTATTATCGGCAGCGCAAACGCAGCTGTTTTTCCTGTACCGGTCTGAGCCTGTCCAATTATATCCAGGTTGCCCTGTAACAACACAGGTATAGTCTCAACCTGTATTGGGGATGGTTCTTCAAATCCTTTTGCCTTTAAGGCCTTCAAAGTCTGGTCCGATAAGCCCAGCTTCTTAAATTTTTCCAATGTTTCCATTTATTTAATATCTCCTGCTGTCATTTAAATCAGCGCTGGGGACTATACACTTTCTGTTCGCAAATAGATAGTTTTTTGTGGTTTTCTGCCCCTATCCGCGGTAGAAAGTAGGCACTCTTATGAGAAGGCAATATATAGCAAAGATATCGTCGCTAATAGTGGGTGTTTCATCCATACTTGTTATGGTGGGATGGAGCTTTGATATCGCAGTGCTCAAAAGCATCTCCTCAGACTTTGTAGCGATGAAGTTTGTAACGGCTATTTGCTTCTTTTTGAGCGCTATCTCTCTTTACTTCATTGCCAAGGCACTTGAAGGCGAAATAGAAAAAGCACAGATAGCATTAAGTATAACGTCGCTAATTATCATTATGCTCATGGGGACACTGTTCTTCTCTACTATTTTTGGTGTGAGGACAGGTATAGAGGAGTTGTTCGTAAGAGAAGTGCCTGGTACAGTAAAGACCATAATTCCTGGCTTTCCTTCCATATCTACAATATTTAGTTTCATGTTGCTGGTATCTGCGTCTATCTTAACAATGCTAACTGCTCGTAATTTAAGGATAAAACTAACTGTCCTGGGTTTGCTGATCGGGATCATAGGATTACTGGCACTAGTGGGGTATATTACTAATTCCCCTCCCCTTTATTATTTTATAAAAGGGATAAACACGGCAATGGCTTTAAACACATCGATCCTATTTATTCTTCTAGGGACAGGCCTATTATGTCTATAAGACTAAAACTTACCGTAATATTCCTTGTTATAGCATTAATACCTCTGGTCCTAGTAAGCTCTTTGGCTTTTCATAATTACAGAAAGTCTGTAGAGAATATTCAGCTGTCAGCATTATCTAATGTGGCTGCTTTTAAAGCAGACAAGATAGAAACTTATTTTGATGGATTAAAAGACGACATCACCATCGCGCAAAGTTTATATAACATTAGGACAAACCTGCCTATTCTCACAAAGTTTGAGAATAATATGAAAGATCCAACAGCAGTTTCCGCTAAAAACATGTTGGATAAGCAATTGCAGCCAACACAAACGGTCTTAGATATCTCTGATATCATGCTGACGACCCCAAAGGGGAAGATAGTATACGTAAGTAATCCGATGCACTATTCAAAAGACCTATTAAAGCCGTTGCAAGACAGCGAAAAAAAGGCATTTAAAGAAGGATTGACCAAAACATACATATCAGACATCTTTCGTGACAAGGCGTTGGGCGATCGACCAGCGATAATGATAACAGCACCCGCCTTTGATCTGAAGAATAACTTTATTGGTGTAATAGCGTTTGAGATCGATATGGCCCCTATCTACCAGCTCATTCAGGATGCTAAAGGGCTAGGCGTTACAGGGGAAACATTAGTCGGGAAAAAGACAGGTAATCAGTTCATTTTCTTAAACCCCTTAAAACATGAAGGAGATAGCTTCCTCAAAAAACAGATGTCTATAGGAGCAAACCTTGCTGAGCCTATGCAAAATGCTGTAATGGGCAAAACAGGCTCGGGGCAGTTAATAGATTATCGGGGTAAAAGAGTTATAGCAGCATGGAGGAACTTACCTTCCCTGAACTGGGGAATGGTCGTAAAAATTGACGTTGATGAAGCGTTCGGAGAAATAAGGAACTTAAGGAACCTGGTTGTAGTTATTGTCATCGTAATATTCATCTTCATTGCGATAATAGCCTTCTCTATAGCTCAATCTATTTCTGACCCTATAAAGAAGCTATCTAAAGGTGCTGAAATGATAGGAAAAGGAAACCTAGACTACAAGGTCGGGTTACCTCTTAAGGATGAGATAGGACAGCTTTCTAGGGCATTTGACAACATGACGCGTGACCTAAAGGAAGTCACAGCTTCTCGTGATGAGTTAAGAAAGACAGAAGAAGGATTGAAAAGATCAAATGAAAATCTAGAGCAGTTCGCATACGTCGCATCACATGACCTTCAGGAACCGCTTAGAATAATGGCAAGCTACTCTGAGCTTTTGGAAAAAAGATACAAGGACAAACTGGATACTGACGCCAACGAATTCATAAATTATATAGTCGATGCCGCAAAGCGTATGCAGAAATTAATAAATGACCTGCTGGCATTCTCAAGAATAGGTCGTGAGAACAGACAAATAACGGATATCGACGGGGAAATGTTATTAGAAAAAGTCATTGCTAGTATGGCTCCAATTATAACGGACAACAAAGCCATAATAACACATGATAAACTGCCGACGTTTACCGGCTATGAAAGTAGTTTTATACAGTTGTTCCAGAACCTCATAGGTAATGCTATAAAATTCCATGGTCAGCAGACCCCAAGGATACACATAGGGGCTGTCAAGCGTAATGAACAGTGGTTAATATCCGTAAAGGATAACGGGATAGGAATAGAACCGCAGTACAAAGAAAGGATCTTTTTGATCTTTCAACGTCTACATGGGAGAGAAGAATACCCTGGAACAGGCATAGGACTTGCAATTTGTAAGAAGATAGTTGAAACACACGGTGGCAAGATATGGTTAGAATCAGAGTACGGTAAGGGAACGACGTTTTATTTTACTATCCCTATAAAAATGGAGGAGAAAGAAAATGGAGAATGGAAAATTAGTACAACCACTTGAGATACTTCTAGTGGAGGACAACCCAGCAGATGTCAGATTAACCACAGAAGCGCTTAAAGAGGAAAAAATATATAACAATCTGAACATTGTAACTGATGGGGTAGAAGCAATGGCCTTCCTAAAAAGAGAAGGTAAATACGCAAAAGCTGTTCGACCTGATCTTATTCTACTGGACCTAAACCTTCCAAAAAAAGATGGCAGAGAAGTCCTTAAAGAAATAAAAAATGACGACAACTTAAAGGCAATTCCAGTTGTGGTATTAACTGTTTCAAAGTCAGAAGAGGATATTCTTAGGTCTTATAACTTACACGCTAATTGCTACATCACCAAGCCTGTAGATCTTAAACAGTTCATAAAAGTAGCAAAAGCAGTCCAGGATTTTTGGATGACTATAGTAAAGTTACCACCAAGAAGTTGTTAGAAAAGGAT
>JBAXXF010000030.1:0-10138 GCA_037128035.1 bacterium
ATATAGATACGTTTGGGAACGACAGAGTGGCGTTTGCAGTCTTTGCTAATAATTATGATAATAAGCTGGATAAGGCAGAAAGCGTTATAAACAAGGCTTGCGCCATTATGAGATTATATAATACTTCAAAAGATCCGAACTCTATGAATGATAATAATGGTCAATAATTTTAGATATTTATATGCAAAAAGAAATACTTTGTTTTTATTGACTTAATGTAACTAAGAGTGTATAATTACATAATTGTAAGACATAAAAGGTTTTGAGGAGGGCACATGAATACAATAAAACTAGCACTTTTTATCCTTATCATGACAGTAATAGCAACAGGATGCGCAAACAAAATTAAATTCAATAAAGATGGTACCCCGATACTAGATGAGGGTAGTATCCCTGCTAATATTCCAGTAATAGCAGGCTCGGTGAACGTAGATGAACTTATAGCGGCCATATCAGATACAAGCGCCGCCACCATCCCGAATGTTGATTCAGAAGATCCTGCAAAATACGTTGTACTTGCAGATGTAGCAGAAGCTCAAAAACAATGTCTGTTTGCATTAAAAAGCATTCCAGCTGTCGCTGAAAAGCTAGGAATGTCGACTGAAGATTTTAATGCAAAGATAGAAGCGAGGGAAAAAGTTTTCTTTGCTGAGGCTACCGACCTCTTTGCAAGAGGGGACGTATCACTTAAGGTCGCAAGTGAGCAAGACTCTGCATTGCAAACTGAAATCGCTACAAAGGCCGTTTTTGGTGTTCTAGAAGGACAGTTAAAACAGGAAGAACTGACCGCTGTACAGGTGGCAGATAATGAAAAGCTACTGGCTGATGCAAGAGCAACGCTGATGAAAAAGATAACTGATGGTGACGACGTAACACCTGCTAACGCTGCAAAGATCGCACAAGCTTATAAGGCAGAAATAGCAGACCAGTTGAAAGCAAAGGATGAAAGCAAATATGCTGCGTGCGCAGATGTTTACAAGGATAAAGTATCCACGTTAGCAGCTTTGGCTAAGCTTAAAGAAGAACTTGGCATAGCACAGGTAGAAAAAGACCTAGCCGATACGAGAGCAAAATATCTGACACTTTTAGATCAGCAGGGATTTAACCCAGATGAGGCAACAAAACTTGCTCAGAGATATCTGGAAATACTTAAAAAACTTAATGAAGTGACAAAAAACTTCGACGCAAAGAGCCCTGATTACATCAAAAAACTAGCTGATATCCAAACAAAGCTTGATGCCTGCATACTGAAGGCAAAAAACCCAGACTGCGCTACTGCAAAAGAAAAATATGCTAGCGTTGAAGCAGAATTACAAAAATACTATGATGCCAACGTGGCTGAAACAGAAAAATATGTGAATGACGCCACTGAAAAGTATAAGTATGTTCAGCAATTATTCAAGGATGGCAAATGTAAACAAGAAGACGTCGATGCAGTGGCAAAAGACTTAAAAGGTGCTCAGGATAAGTATACAAAGCTTATGACCGAATATAAGGCGTACGCTGAAAAATTGAATGAGAGCACAGCAGAAGCTACATATAAGAAGGCTTGCAATATTGCAGATGCTCCAGCAGCAAGTAAGTAGGCAAATATCTAAGCAAATTTTTTGTACTCTTGTAAGTTTTAAGCTTAAGTGATATCTAGGTTAAATGTACAAGCACATACCTAATCTTATTACGGCATCCAGATTGCTTCTTTTGCCCGTATTAATGTGGCTTCTATGGACAGATAACTTGGTCTATGGATGGTATGCTGCAGGTGTATTGGCCATTATAGGGATCTCTGACCTTTTGGATGGTTATCTAGCTAGGCGTTGGAATGTCGTAAGCAACATAGGCAAGATAATAGATCCCGCGGCTGACAAAGTGACCATAATGGTCGCGATCCTCATGTTACTCCACTTAAATAGAATTAATGTCATACTTGCTACCCTTATATTATCCAGAGAGCTGGTAATCGTTACACTAAGAGCAGTGGCAGCTAGTGACGGCATCGTAATACAGGCCAGTGATGAAGGCAAACGCAAAACAGCACTGCAGATGTTCGGGGTCGGAGGCTTATTCATATATTATGACTTTTTTGGAGCAAGCGCTGCGTACTGCGGCAATGTGCTACTAGTGATGTCCGTGATCCTATCTTGGTATTCCGGCGTAAAATATATCCGTAACTACTATTATTCAGTCAAAAAAGCTTAAGCAGCATTATGCTGCACAGACTACGTTAAGCTTCTAGATCTAACGTCGCTTCTGGGAGCATTTCCTTGCTATAGTTGATGCTCTTTTTACCAGCCCTGATAACAGAACTCACTTCCCCTAACCTTACAGAGACTAGCCTGGAGATACCAGGGTCTTCCATGGTCACACCATAAAGGATGTCCAACATCTCCATGGTTTTCTTGTTGTGGGTTATGACTATGAACTGTGATCTATCAACGAGTGCCTTTACAGCCTCATTGAATCTTGTGATGTTAGCATCATCAAGAGGGGCATCGACCTCATCCAGTATACAGAAAGGTGATGGCTTTATAGCGAATATGGAGAATACAAGGCTGATCGCTGTAAGCGCTTTTTCTCCACCGGAGAACAGATTTATGTTCTGTGTCTTTTTGCCCGGTAATTGAGCGAATATATCGACGCCTGTCTCTAGAAGATCGTCTGGATTGGTCATAACAAGTTCTGCATTTCCACCGCCGAACAATATAGGGAAGAACTTCTTGAACTTCTCATTTACCATTTCAAAGGTAGCCTTGAACCTTACCTTGCTGGTGTCGTCTATCTTTCTTATCGCTGTTCTGAGGTCTTCCATGGATTTGTTCAGATCGTCCCTTTGAGCGGTCAAGAACGTGCATCTTTCATTAAGCTTATCGAATTCCTCTATCGCTAATAAGTTAACCGGCCCTATATCTGTCAATTTGGAATTGAGCTCTGTGATCCTAGCCCTTGATTCCTCTTTGTTAAAACCTTCATCCGTAATGCCATCAAGTGACATAGTAGTTATATCCACATCATACTTATCCATAAGCCTCTGCTTAAGGACCCCAATGTTTATGGAGAAATCTGCTAGCCTGGAATTTATAGATGCTATGTGCTCGCCTTTTGTGTTCAATTCATGACGAATGTCTTTTATGGACTTTTCAAAATTACCAATGGTCTCTGACATCGCATTGTAGCGATCCCTAACATCGGTTATCTGTCTGTTGATGTTATCAAGGTTTTCCATATCGCTGTGGATCTGGCCTTTTGTACCTTCATATTCTTCTGAAAGCTCTTTTTCTCTGTTCTGGGACCTTTCACCTTCTGCATAAAGGTTGTTGAGCCTCTCTTTATCGCCGTTCAACGCTTCCTGAAGGAATTGTTTTCTCTCCTCAACGCTCCTGAACCTTTCACTTATGGTAGAAGCTCTTACTCTAAGTTCTGTAACGGACCTTCTCAAACTCTCCAGTTCAGCACCCATGCTGTCCAGCCTGGATTTATCTTCCCTTAGTTCAGCCTCAAGAGTTCTCTTTGCATCACCGCTGGTCCCAAGCACGCTCTTAGAGTTCTCTATCTCTTTTGAGAGATGGTTGTTCTCGAACCTTACCTGGTCAAGATCAAAGCTAGTTTCACTCAGCCTCTGCTCTTGGCGCTTAATATTCTCTTTTGTTAGTTCAAGTTCTTTGGATAGGGAAGCAAGCTCTGTGGAAAGCCCAGATAAGCCCTGGCTGCATCCTTCTATCCTGCCAGCGATCTCATTTAATTCGCCAGTAAACCTAGAACACTCATCTTCCAGTGTAGTAACGACGCTGCTGAGCTGTCCCTTCTGAGCTTCAAGTTCCTTCATTTCCCTTTTTCTTTCCAGAAGGCTATTGGTTATTGCTTCCGCGCTACCGCCTTTAACAAGCCCGCTACCCTCTACAATGTCGCCTTCTCTGGTAACTAATATATAGTTAGTGCTCTCAGTGCTGGCCCATATATCAAGTGCTGTGTTTATGTCATCTACGACGTATATATTCGAGAATAGTGACTCAACCAGGTCCGTGAACTTTCCTTCACAGTTAACATGGTCCAGAAGATATGATGTTCTATTCTTGTTACCGCCGAATATTTCGCTTGCTCTGTTACCCTTGCTGTTCCCTCTTAGATTAGAAGGAAGGAAAGTAGCCTGCCCCTGATTCTCTTCTTTTAATGCCTTTATTATGTCTACACTAGCCCAACCTTCGTCAACCACGATAGCGTCAAGGTTCTTGCCTATTACGGATGATACTGCTTTCTCGAATTCTGGGCTCGTCTCTATCACATCTGCAAGCAATCCTCTGGTCCTATCGCCCCAGCGTCCGGAATTCAATATGTGTTTTACGCCGCTGGAAACACCTTCCAATTTCCTCGAAAGATCAAAAAGGACCTCAAGTCTTGAATGAATGGAATTAAGTTTAAGTTTTGTTTCTTCTCTTTCTCTGTCCTTTGTTGAAAGAGTGGTCTTAAGTTCTTCCTGGCGCGATCTTAGACCGCTAAGTTCACCCTCAAGCTCAGATCTTCTTGTTTGCTTATCATTGAAGCTGCCTTCCAGAAGGCCCATCGTTTCTTTTATGCTATTAAGTTCAGCGTCATATTTTGTCTTATCTTTCTCATGTCTTTCTAATTTTATAAGATTACTTTCAAGTCTTTCCTCAAAGTTACTTATGTTGTTCTGTGCTGTAAGTTCTTTTTGTACATGTCCCAAAAGAAGGGATTTTTTATCATCTATCTGAACTTCTAAGGAGCTATATTCGCCGGCCTTTGAGTCCAACTGTCCCTGGGCCTGCTCAGCCTCTGAATTAGCGGCCTTAAGTACTTCTTCTTGAGAACTGAATTCATTATCTATATTGGAAAGTTCGTGCTCTTCTCTTTCTATCCTTATCTTGAGGGACTCTACTTCATTCACCCTCATCTCATTGTTCCTAGAAAGATTGGCCTTCTCGTTCTCTATCATTTCCAGTTTTGCTTTTGCAGTATTGATGGCTGTGTTGATGTCTATTGTGCTATTCTGAAAGCCATTGAGTTCTTCCTCTACGCTGAGCTTTTGAGCTTTCTGCCCTTCTATGTCCAGTTCTATCCTTGCAAGTTCATTCTCCATCCCGCTCTTTGTGTTCTCTTCGCTGGATAGTGTTTCATGAAGAACGCCGGTCTCACTATTAAGGTGAGCATAATCGTGCAAGCCAACAGCTATATCTATGCCTTTCAGTTCCTCTGTAAGTTTTCTATAGCTCTCTGCTTTTTTTGCCTGACGCTCTACCTGCCCCAACTGTTTTTCAAGTTCGGATATTATGTCATGAAGCCTGAGGAGGTTCTGTTCCGTCGTCTCAAGTTTTCTCTGTGATTCTTCTTTTCTGGATTTATATTTCGTTATCCCGGCGGCTTCCTCTATTATAGCCCTGCGGTCCTCAGGTTTCGCCAAGATGACCCTTTCTATCTCACCCTGCTCTATAACGGCGTATGTCCTAGCACCGCTGTCCATGAACACTTCTTTTACGTCTTTAAGTCTTACAGGGATCTTATTGATAAGGTATTCACTCTCTCCGTCCCTATATAATCTTCTTGTGACTGTTATCTCAGAAAAATTAAGATATGCAGCCGGGAACACACCGTCGTTCTCAAGTGTGATAGCTACTTCTGCCAATGAGGATGGTTTCCTTATTGAGCTGCCGCTGAATATGACATCTTCCATGCTTCCGCCCCTTAAGGACTTAGGGCTCTGCTCACCCATTACCCAAAGAAGAGCGTCTACTATATTACTTTTTCCACAGCCGTTAGGACCTACTACTCCTGTTAGACCCTCGTCGAAGTTAATTGTAGTCTTGGCCATGAAGGATTTGAAGCCTAGAAGTTCAAGTTTTTTTATTCTCATAGTCTTGTGTCACTCCCGTTATTACGGCCTGCAGCCGCGACATACTACAACAAAACGACTTTCCTCAGCAACCTTATTGTCATGTAAGACATATGGCAACATATATTGGGTACAACATATAATAATCTCTGTGATTTTGCAAGGATTTTGAGGCTAAGTCATTGATTATAAAGACGGTGTTGTAAGTTTAAAACAAGTTCTTGACAAAATGTGTGTGGCTTGCTATAATGTTTTTAAGGGCCGAGAGAGGTATCGGTTTTGAAGATATCAATAAAGGCTCTCCTCCTAATGATCGGCTCTTTCAGTATAATTTCCTCCTGCGGACTCTTTGATACAAGCAGCAGCAGAAGCAATAGATGGGCGTCGGCATCGACGGCGGACCCTAATTTATGTCAGTCGGGGCAATGGTCATCTGATGGAACTACTTCCAAGGGATGCCAAGACTGTTCACTTGTAACAGGCTCTACCAACCAAAGCAACAGTGACGGTAAAAGCTGTATATGTAAGGTCAATTACAGTTGGTATAATGATTCCTGTGTGATTTTTTCTACGATCCCTTGTAGCGACGGTACATGGTCGCCATCAGGGTATAAACCTGAAAATGCCGAATGTGATAGTTGCCCAACAGCATCTGATAATGGCACCGGCCTTAGTGTAGTTGTGGGTGGATTGAACTCAGCATGCGGTTGCATCTCAGGTTATGCATGGGACGCTTCCTCTGGTTCTTGCGCATCCAACAATACACCTACTACGGACCCTATTATAATATCTTGCTGGTACGGCGATTCATCCTGTTACTCCTGCACCGTAGCACAAGTAGACAATCCTCGTTTTAAAGCAGTTCAAGGAACGACCAATGTAACTGCCTCGGTAATATGGAGTTCCTCTGACGATACAAAACTTACTTATCTAGAAAGCGGAGTTTTTAGATGTACAGCGGCTGGTACCTCCTTAGTGGTCAAGGCAACTAATCCGGCTGATAATAAAGTTTACAACAGTTCCCCAGTAACTATAAAGAGTAGTGGTGCCGCCACTGTTCTTGCCGGTTTAAGAAGAGCTGACGGTGGGTCCTATTACAACAACAGCGTACCACCAAGCATGAGCTGTAGTAAGAATGATACTATTATTTTAGAAGCTTTCGACGGTAATGGGAACGTTATTAACGCAAGCAGCATAGCATGGGGATCTGCGGACACAAATAAACTAAGCCCTCTTGCATCACCAGGTTCTTACAAGTGCGTAGGCGACAACGTTAACGTTATAGCCAAGGCGACCTACTCTAGTATCCAAAAGGATATGAGTGTCTTTATAAAACCTGATTGCAGTCAATTTGTGTTGAACGTAACTCAAACATCCTGCAATGAGGGTGATCAAAACACTGTTAAATATTCCGGTACATACGACGGAGCTGTAACAACGACCTTCTCTGTCAAAACAAGTAACTCATTGATGAGCTGTCTTGGTGTTTCTCCCTACAACTGCAACTGTATATCGGCCGGCACAAGTACAATAACAGCGACTATGATAGGCTACTCTGGGGTCAATTGCACTCAATCCAAGGATATCAAGATCAACGGTACAGGATGTACAAAACTAACTGTAAGTTGTGGTACCTGCGCAGTTAAACAGACTACGGAATGTACTGCTTCATGCGGGGCTGTTGATGTAACGAACCTTGCGACATGGACAGCTAGCGCCGGCACTATGGCCAGTGGTGGAATGTATACTTGCCCAACATCAACTGGGACAAAGACCGTAACTGCCACTTATGCTGGCAAGTCAGGGTCCGGATCTGTGGTTGTCAGCGGTTGTATAGAAGATGCCGATTGTAACATTGGCAAAGACTGTAATCATTATACTATGCATTGCGGCACCGCTAACACCTGTGTCAGCGGTTACAGTGGTGGGTGCTAACGACTATACTACTGCGGGGTCCTTTACAGGTGTCTTCAGTAGTATCTCATATTTCCCGTTTATTTTCAGCTCTGCCGCTGTGGGTATATCCGTCTTAGCAAGGTAGTCATACTCTATCCTGGATATATCCTCAAGAAGCGTTCTTACAGTGTCGCCCTTAGGATAAAGGAACACGTCCTCTTTTTTTGAGCGCTGGTTCCTGAGCTGAGCAAAATCTATATCAAAATAAACGGTCATATCTTTATTTTTCAATCTATCGCAATAGACTCCCTCTATTATTATAACAAAAAGAGGCTTGCCTTTGATGGTCCTCATTTTACGAGAATTAGCCTTAACGTTGATCACAGGAGACACGATGGTCTCACCGTTCATCAGCGCTTTTATATGCTCGTTGAGTGTAGCGATATCTATTTCATTCGCACTTACTGTGTTCTTTGGACTGTTCTTGACCCTTTTATCGACCATGTCCTTGGGAAGATCGACCATGTAGTCTTCCATCTTAAAGAATACAGATTCATAACCAAGGTTATTCAGTGTCCTAGATAATTTATTGGCTATTGTTGTTTTGCCACCGCCAGTTTGCCCGGCCATTGCAAAGATGAAAGGTTTTTTCTTCTTATAATTTAGCTCATCTATGATGATGTCAGCGAGGTCCCTTGCCACTTTGGATGCCTGACGTCTACCTTCAGCGACGTTGAAGAGAAAAGTCCTTAGATCATCTATAAGGTCCTTCTCGCTCTTATCACTTGGTTTTCTTAAATATCTAGGAGGCAGTAGAAGATATTTTGGCTTCTTGGATTCCTTCTTAGAGGTAACCTCTTTGAAAAGCTTTTCTATCTTTCCAGCTATTACCGTCCATGAATATGTCTTATTAACGAATTCCCTGCCCTTGTTGGAAAGTCTATCCCATTCGTTGTCATCCGTCAGAACACTTAGCAGACCATCTGCAATGCTCCTTGGATCAGTAGGATCGACAAGACGCCCATAGCTTCCCTGATTTACAAGCTCTGCTGTACATCCAGTCGCTGTTGTAATGATAGGAAGGCCGCTGGCCATAGCTTCCAGTACTGCGATACCCCTGTTCTCATGGAGAGCAGGATTTACGTAGACCCAATTATTCCTTGATGCATATCTAAGCACGCCTGGGAATTCCTTATCGTAGTCGAATATATCAGTAAGGACTATTTTCCCCTGTAGATTGTTCTTCACTATTACTTTTCTTATGTCTTTTAACAGCGTCTTGTAATTAGTCTGCATGCCTTCCCAGTTTTTTATGAACGTAGGATCAAGCAGTCCGCCTGATGATATGAAAAGGTTGGCGATCTCTTGCAAATGTTTGTTGCTTGCATACGCTTCTATAAGGCCAAGTATGTTCCTTCTTGGATCTAATCTGCCGACCATTAGTATGGACGGTAAACCTCTACGGGACGGATCTATTCCGTCTTCCATAATGGACTCGATCGTCTTTTCAGCGGCCTTGTCTACAGGCGTTGGCTTCCCACTTGTTGGATAGAACACTTTTGTGTTAACTCCCGGTGGGATTATAAAGAACTTTGTATCTTCTACGTCTATAGCACCTTCATATAGGTTCAAACCATATTGCTGATATCTTTCGTCTTCTGTAGAAACGACCACGCTATCTGCCCAGTTCAACGTCGTTCTTTCTGCGAACAAACGTGTATGGAAACTATATTTTTTATTAACACTTAGGAAGTTACCCTGAGTGATTCCAGCATTCTGCAATTTAAGGGCACCTAGTGAATGTCCGCAGTGTACAAGAGGCTTGTTGAACCTTGCCTTCAATATTACGCCGCAGACCCCTGAATCAGCATAGTGGGTATTTATAACATCAACGGTTTTTTTGTTCTTTTTGCAATATTCTTCTACGCCGTTGGTGAACTCACTGATGTATGGCCATATATCTTCTTTGGAGACAAAACCTGCAGGTCCACATGGTATTCTAACTATATTTACGTTAGCAGAGACCTTTTCAACCTTAACGTCGAAACCTTGGAACTTCTCGTCCTTAAAGGCTCTCGTAAAAAGGTCAACCTTGTGGCCCATTTCTCCAAGATAATAGGCGAGGTTCATAACATAAACTATCTGGCCGCCAGTATCAGGGTGTCCGCCTATAGGAGCGCCCTCCTTCTTCAAATGGCCATGAATATTTATCATACAGATATGCATAATGCGTTACTCCTCTAGATCGATAAGGGATTTACGAGCCTCTTCACTTGATTTGTAAACATCGGCTATGATCCTTACGGCCTCTTTTGGATCATCTGTCATCTTAATTAGATTCAGGTCTACTTTGTTTATGTATCCTCTTGGGACCATGTGCTTCTTTATGAAATCAAATAG
>JBAXXF010000031.1:0-9945 GCA_037128035.1 bacterium
GATAACAAGATATGAGAACATCACGTCATGCCTTGTGGTATAATGCGGCATCAATAATTGTGGAGGTATTCAAATGAAATACATTTTAGGGTCACTGCTTTTGATGGCAGTTTGTATTAATGGTTACTCTGCTACATTATCTCAGCAAAAGGCAATGAAAGGAGCTCTGGATTTTGATAGAACCTTCTTTGAGCACACACTGAAGGAGCACTTTAATATTGATAGGGTATTGTTTAAAGCTCCAAGTAGGGCTCAGGGGACAATTACCCAAGATGAGATAAAGATCGTTGCCAATGCATTCAATGATTGCACGGGCAAGACGGTAAATAGCGATCAGATAATTGGTAACACGACGCTAATTGACTGTGTGAACGTGGCAGCGCTTAAATTGTCTGAATACAGGAAAAAGACAGATTCTGACCAATTGAAAGATCTTGTGAACTTAGCTGACTATACTGCAAGTGCGTTGACCGTTGATAACGTTAAGATCCTCTCCTTTGGGGATACTGAACTGGCTCAGATCAGCAAAGAGTTCAGTAACGTAAAAAGCACATTGAAGGTCAAAGGTAAAGCTACTGACGCATTAACTGCTGATGAGAAGAGTACCGTGCAGATCGGTTTTAATTCGTGCATGAAAGCTGGCGTTGATGATTATCTTAAGAAAACAGGTTTGACTGATGCCTCTACAGTTGAAAAATCGATAAAGGTAGCCTGGATCGTTTCCTGTACATATATGTCTGCCGGTAGCCTGTACCAGGTAGTAAGAAAGAAATGGACGCTTGAGAGTTATTTAAGCTTTATGCAGACAGAAATAGGTGATGCTTTTACCGTTATTAGCGCGCAGTAGATAATATTGTTTAACTATATCAATAAGTTATAAGCATTTTAACAATTATAAAGCCCCTTGCAAGCCATGGGGCTTTATGGTAAACAATTGCACCTGCAGTCGGAAGAAAGCCCGGCTGCTCCTTGCTCACACGCTTGGCGGGTGGGCTTTATATCCAAAAGGAGGTTATAATGCTTAGAACTTACGAGACTATCTACGTCACCAGTCCAGAATCTTCACAAGAAAACCAAGATGCGATCGATGCAAAACTTAAGGGTTTCATTACTGCTTCAGGCGGTGAAGTTGGTCACGAAGAGTCATGGGGTGTAAGGAATCTGTCTTTTCCGATCAAGAAACAGCCAAAGGGAAAGTACAGCTATCTTCTTTATACAGCAGACACTAATGTGATCAAAGACATGGAATTCTATCTTAAGATCTCTGAACCAGTTCTTACGTTCCTTACAGTAAAAGTTAAGGACACAGCAGATCTTGAGAATGTTGTAAGACCAAACGTAAAAGACTTGAACTAAAGTCTTAAGATGCTTGAGAACAACTTTTTTGTTTGCAAAGGAAAACTTTCCGGATGTTACGACAGACGTTCAACACCCGGTGGCGTACTTTTGGAGGAAATAGTAATTGCTGTCCCTACAAAAGTTCCATGGAAAGAGAACAAGATAATGCATATACGGATCACTTGCTGGGGAGAAACAGTAGAGAACTTAAAGAAATTCAAAACAGGTGATGCCGTCAGCGTTGAGGGTTTTATAGAGCAAACAGGAAAGGGAAACGAAAAGGAATTTAAACTTATAGCGACCCAAATTGAAAAGGAGAAATAACAATGAGTGAAGAAATTAGAGAGAACAGAGAGACTTCTAGCGAAAGTACAGAAGCTCCATCAAGACCAAAATACAGAAGGAACAGAGAAGACTCTGACACAAGAGAACCTCGCGAAGGAAGGGACAGGGAATCCGGCGGCGGTTATAAATCAAAAGCACCTAAGAAAAAGATCTGCAGATTTTGTGCAGAGAATATCCCAGTTGATTACAGGAACACTAGAATGCTTAGGTCTTTCATAACAGAAAGGTCCAAGATAGTTCCTGGAAGAATAAGTGGAACATGCGCTGCACACCAAAGAGAACTGACCATTGCTATCAAGAGAGCAAGACAGTTGGCGCTTATCCCTTATACATCTGGTCATAATTTCTAATAAGGGAACATTATAAAGTGGCAAAAATTTTTGAACTAATAAGAAAGTTTTTTTTCAGCATTCCTGGAAAAGGCTTTTCCTCATGCATACTGTTGTTGAGTTCCTTTTTCTCTATCTTCAGTGCTGTCCCTGCTATTTCCACGTATGTGGGAGAGAGCAGGACTAAAGGGCTGTATGTACTTTTGATAGGGGCGGGCTTAACGTTCATTATAGGAGGCATTCCAACAGGAATTGTTTACGTTACTATTATATTCTTTAGTACCGTAGTGTTGGGGGAACTTATTAGATCAAAAGCAGGTTTTGGAAAAGTGATAGTGGTATCAAGCCTTGTTATAATAGGGACTTATATTGCGGCTTTTGTCGTTTATTCATCCATTTATTCTCTAAATGTAATGGACTTGCTTGTATCTAAGATCAAGGTCGGAGTAGATTTTATGAACATAAACTACCCTGACATCGTTAAGCAGACCTTGATGGAAACAGGCATGAGCGATAAAGAACTCGTTACCTCAATTGCAGTTAAAGCTCCGGCTACTATAGCAGTTGTAATAATCATCTTTGTCTTTATAAACGTCCTTATTGCGGCAAGATTGAATGAAAAGCTATCTAGTTTCATGAAGTTCGATAACCTTATGAAAACCAAGATCTCTGAGCATTTTGTATGGCCTGCACTAGTTTTTGGTGGGTTATATCTATATACAACAACACAGTATAATACGTCAGTGACTCTGGAAACAGTTGGATTATTGCTGTTCAAGGGAGTCATGATGTTCTATTTTTTACACGGGCTCATGATAACATATTTGATAACATCACTTAAGATCCCTCAGGGCTTTTTTAGAGCCCTTTTGTTCTCTTTGATAGTGGTGTTCGCATATCTTTTTGTTACGGCGCTCGGTTTCTTTGATACTTGGTTCGATTTTAGAAAATATTTTAATAAAAAAGGAGAAGAACAATGAAAGTTATCTTACAAAAAGACCTTGGAAGAAAAGGCGTAAGTGGCGACATAGTAGAAGTTTCAGAAGGTTATGCAAGGAACTACTTATTACCAAGAGGACTTGCTGTTCTAGCTCAGGAAGGCAATGTTAAGGCTGTAGAGCACAACAAGAAGGTCATTCAAGACAAGATAAACCAGGAGAAAAAGACAGCAGAAAAACTTGCAGAAAAACTTTCTGCCCATTCCTGCACAATAGCAAAAAAAGTTGGAGAGGAAGAAAAGTTATTCGGATCAGTTACTTCTGCAGATATTGAAGCTGCATTGAAGAGAGATGGATTTGACATTGCTAGGAAAGATATTGTATTAAGTGATAATATTAAAGCTCTTGGGATATACACAGTACCTGTAAAGATCTATTCGGGTGTTGAAGCACACCTTAAGGTTTGGGTCGTTAAAGAATGACGGACAATCTAAGCTATAGAATGCCTCCTCAAAACCTGGAGGCGGAGCAATGCGTTCTTGGAGCGATGCTTCTTGAAGGCAGTGCCTCTTACGAGGTAATGGACATACTCAAAGAAGACGACTTCTATAGAGATGCCCATAAAAAACTATTTGCATCAGTAAAAAAACTAGTCGACAAGAACGAGCCAGTAGACCTTGTAACTCTTCAGGATGAGTTGAAAAGGTCAAATGAGCTAGAAGCTGTTGGTGGTGTTGGATATCTAAGTGAAGTCCTTGCGATAGTTCCCACAGCAGCCAATGCTGCCTACTATGCAAAAATAGTAAGGGATAAAGCTATTGAAAGAAAGTTGCTTACGACGTGTACAGCCATAATCAACGACATCTATAACTCTGGTTTTGAGACGGATGCTCTTACTAGTGAAGCTGAAAGCAAGATATACAGCGTCAAGGGCGAAAGGTCCATGGGGCAGTATTTTGCAGTTAAGGATGTAACTAAGGAATATTTTAAGAAGATAGAAGAGCTATATCAAAAAGGCGAAAAAGTTATAGGTGTAAGCACAGGGTATAAGGATATAGACGAACTGACCGGTGGTTTTAAACCTGGCCAGTTGATAATAATTGCTGCCAGACCTAGTATGGGTAAAACGGCGTTGGCCATGAATTTTGCAAGAAATTCTGCCATAAGACACAATAACGCAATTGCTGTGTTCAGTTTGGAAATGAGCAAGGAAGAAGTCTTAGGTCGTCTAATAGGCAGCGAAGCAAGAATAGATATAACCAGACTGACCTCTGGCAGGATAGAAGAGAATGAATGGGGAAAACTCACAGATGCGGCGAGTCGCCTTTCTGAGACAATGATCTATATAGACGATACCTCTGCTCTAACACCAGGGGAGATAAGATCTCGTTGCAGAAGGATAAAGGCCCAGCATGGTAAGTTAGATATGGTCATCATCGACTATCTACAGCTTATGAGAGGAAGTACCAATTCAAAGAGTCAGAACAGAGAACAAGAGATAGCTGATATTTCAAGAACGCTTAAAGCTTTGGCTAAGGAAATGGAAGTTCCGGTTATAGCTCTAAGTCAGTTGAACAGAGAAGTTGATAAACGTACGGACAAAAGACCATTCTTAAGTGACTTAAGAGAATCTGGAGCCATAGAACAGGATGCGGACATGATCATCTTCTTATACAGAGATGAGGTCTATCATAAGGAAACAGAGTGGAAGGGCGTTGCTGAAATAATCATATCCAAGAACAGAAGTGGCCCTCAAGGCAATATAAAGCTCACATGGCTATCACGATACACAAGTTTTGAGAACTATGTAGAAGGCGATGGCTACGGCGTAGATATATCAGGCGCCGAAGATCTGAACTAAACTATTTTAACTATGCTTTACCAGCACAACCTAGGACGTTCGTGTCCTTGGCTACTATTAATTTAACAAGTTCTTCTCTTGCTGCACCAAGATATTTTCTTGGGTCAAAATTAGCAGGGTCCTCAACTAATGACTTTCTCACCATAGCTGTAAAGACAAGACGTCCGTCGCTGTCTATGTTGATCTTGCATACTGCGGATTTAGCTGCTTTTCTTAGCTGATCCTCTGGTACACCCAAAGCATCCTTTATATTGCCGCCGAACTTGTTTATTATCGCTACATATTCAGGCACAACTGATGATGCTCCATGAAGAACTATCGGAAATCCAGGAAGACGTTTAACTACCTCATCTAAAATATCAAATCTCAATTGAGGTGTTTCACCAGCCTTTGGTTTGAATTTATATGCTCCGTGTGATGTTCCTATCGATATAGCTAAACTGTCTACACCAGTCTTGGTAACGAACTCTTCTACCTGATCAGGGTCGGTGTAATTGGAGTGCTCGTGTTGCACTTCATCCTCTATACCAGCCAGAACACCAAGTTCAGCTTCTACACTTACGTCATGGTCATGAGCATATTCAACGGTCTGCTTACTTACTTTGATGTTCTCTTCAAGAGAAAGATGGCTACCGTCTATCATTACAGAGCTAAAGCCACTGTCTATGCACGACTTGCATAGTTCAAAGTTATCACCATGGTCCAAATGTAGGACGATAGGTATGTTCGATCCTTTTTCTCTTGCGAACTCAACAGACGCCATACCTAAGTGTTTTAGCATAATAGGGTCTGCATATTTTCTAGCACCGCTTGATAGTTGCAAGATGACAGGAGCGTTACATTCAATAGATCCCCTCAAGATAGCCTGAAGCTGCTCTAGATTGTTAAAGTTATATCCAGGGATAGCGTAACCACCATCATAGGCCTTTTTGAACATTGCCTTTGTGTTGGAAAGTCCCAATTCTTTGTAAGAAACCTTTTTAGCCATTTGCTAGACCTCTCTTTTATATTTGCTTTTAAAATTATTTACCCTGAATGTTTTTTGTTTGCAATCTGCTAATTCAGGACAGGAGCCTAATTCACAACAGTAGGTCAAAACCCTAGCTGGGGGAAGCCTCCGGGGCATCCTCTAAATGTCTAAATATTACAGCAAGATACCTTTATAGGGTCGATAAATGCCCTAGAAGCTAGTAATGTTTTTACAAAATAAATAGCCTTCTGATATAATTGATATATTAAGGGTAGAACAAAAAGGGCCCCAAGCCTTAAACGTAGGAGATAATTAATGGAGAAACCAAAACTGGATATCAAGAAGATAAAGAAGATCCTTCTAAAGCAGAAGGAAGAGCTGGAAAGGGAGATGAATGGCAGCAAGCCACCTATCTCTGAACATGAAGAGAGTTCTTTTGCAGATGCTAATGACCTTGCTACTCACGACACAGATCTCAGCAATGACCTTAGCGTTAAGCAGTTAAAGATAAATCAATATAATGAGATACTTGAATCCTTAGAAAGGATAGAACTGCCTGACTTTGGTGTTTGTGAAGAATGTGGGATCGAAATAGGGGCAAAGAGGTTGGAGGTCTATCCTGCAACAAGGCTTTGCATCGCTTGCCAGGAAGAATATGAAAAAGCCCAAAAGGCTAAGAACATGGCATCAAGCGCAAGCCCAATAAAGTCATCAGAATAGCGAACAGTATATAACAATGATTACCTTAATGCTGGCAATGATAATTTCTACCTGCTCGACGGCAATACTGCCGCCAGGCTTCGTGCTTAGGCAGTTCCAGTCTACTAGAGCAAATGTCGTTACAATGAAGATAGAGGAAAGGGTTGTCTACGCAGACAACGCATTCAATGAAACGATATGGTACAAAAGCCCCGATAAATTTAAGGTCTACGTTGAGAAGGACGGAGAGACCCTTATCTTTATAAGAAATGGGCAGAAATGCATGGCTATCACTTCCAATGCAAGACTAGTTTCTCAGGACCTTTGTAAGAGCCCGGTCAAAGGTTTCTATTATACTATGTTAATGCCATACGGGAATTTTTTGGGCTATCTGAAATCCATAGGCATAAAGACCGACTATGATCAAACAGAGATAAAGAAGGTAAAGAATGAATATGTGACACCAGAGGGTGTTTTCATATTGGACTATGACAGAGAACCTATCTATGTAATAGGTGTTAGCAGTGATATATATAAAAGCGCATTGAGCGACGCAAAAAGTGATAAAAAGAACCTAACAGATAAACTGTTAGCCAATCTGAAGAACAAAGCGCCTCAGATATGGATACAGACCACCACTAACTATCCGGTCAGGATATATGGTAACGACCCAACGGACAATAAACAGTTCGAAGTGCTTTTTGGCACTTATAGTATGGACGCTAATGAATTCCCGTTCCCAACATCGATCAAATTAAATTCAGAGGGTGGCAGTTCACTGTCTTATGGTGTAAAGAATTTTGATAGTAATGTGGGTGTAATGGACGAGCAGATCTTTAATTTATCCTCGTACACCACCAAATTCCCAAAGACTATAGGAGAGGAAAGCCTCACTCAGAACAAAAAGACCATGCTTAATTATTTGAAAGAATATAGATAACTTTTGAGATCATGTATTATTACAATATAGCCCCATCAAGACCATTTATGGATACACTCACTTATGAGAGTGATGTTCCTCTTGCCATAGGTAGCAGAGTAGAGATACCCATAGGCAGATCAAAATGCTTTGGTTTTGTAATGGACGAACTAGATAAAAAGCCAGAAACATTCGAAATAAAGAAGATAACAAAGCTCAGCGGGGATCTTCCGTTTTTTAATAAGGAGAACCTAGCCTTCTATAAATGGATCTCGGAGTACTATCATTATCCACTTGGTGAAACACTTTCTCTTATTATCCCGTCCTTTATACCTAAAAGAAAAAAGGACTTTAATAGTGTAGAGCTAACTACAGTTGCACAAAACGATCCTATAGTTGATTTTACACATGAACAAAAAGCAGCAGAGAAGGCAATATTAGATATAGATATTCAAGGTCAATGCTCGAGCAGGAACCTATTACACGGTGTCACCGGTAGTGGCAAAACGGAAGTCTACATAGAGATAATAAAGGATACCATAAGGCAGAAAAGGGGTGCTATCGTCATTGTTCCAGAAATAGCACTTACACCGCAGCTTATAGATAGGATAACTGTACATTTTAAAGGCGAGATATCCGTTATACATAGCGAGATATCTAGGGCTAAGAAATATGAAACATGGATGAAACTTGCCTTAGGGAAAAGTCTGTTATGCATCGGGGCTAGATCAGCTATTTTTTCTCCAATGCCTAATATTGGATTGATAGTGGTAGACGAGGAGCAGGATTCTTCCTACAAACAGGATGATCGCCTTAGATATAATGCTAGGGATCTAGCTCTTGTTCTAGGAAAACAACATAAAGCAAAGGTGATCTTGTCCTCTGCAACTCCAAGTGTAGAAACGTACCACAATTCAAAAGAAAAAAAATATTCATATGTGACATTGAAGAATAGGGTCAGGGGTTTGTGCCTGCCTAAGACCATTATGGTAGACCTCAAAAAAGCTGAGATGCTGAGTGATAATTTTTCTTCTGAGATGGTAAAACAGATCAAAGAGACTTTAGATAAAAAAGAGCAGGTCATCCTCTATTTGAATAGAAGGGGATACTCCAACACCATAATATGTAAAACTTGTGGAGCTAGAGTTTCTTGTCCGAATTGCTCCATAACTCTTACAGAGCATAAAAATAAGAGGATAATGCTGTGCCACTACTGTGGCTACGAGAGAGACATACCTAATTATTGTAGTTCGTGCAAAAGCCATAGCTTGTATTCAGTAGGGTCTGGTACGGAAAGAATATATGAAGAGATCAAAACACTTTTCCCTGAAGCAAAAGTAGCAAGAATGGACAGTGACTCTATAAAAGGTAAGAAAAGCCTTGGGGATATACTTAAAAAAATAGCTGATCGGAATATAGATATAATAGTGGGGACGCAGATACTTGGTAAGGGCCATGATTTCCCTGAGGTAACACTAGTAGGGATAGTCAACGCTGATGTTACACTACATCTTCCGGATTTTAGATCAGCGGAAAAGACCTTCCATCAGGTAATGCAGGTCAGTGGAAGGGCAGGCAGGATGCGCCAGGGAACCGTTGTATTGCAAAGCTATATGCCAGAGCACTTTGCCATACAAAGTGCCGTAAAGAACGATTACGACGGATTCTATAAGGAAGAGTTGAACAATAGAAAGGAAGTCTTATATCCACCGTTCGTTAATCTGGTGGACCTTAAGTTCAGTAGTACCTCAAAGGATATGTCGCTTAGATCGGCTAAGAATGCATATGACGTTATCCAGAAACTAATAAGATCAAAAAAGATGAACATTATAACGCTTGGGCCATCGCCATCTCCTATACCGATGATCAGCAACAGGTATAGACACCATATAGTCCTAAAGGGTAAGAGCAGATCAGAACTGAACTCGCTTCTTAATTTATTTAATGCTGAATATAAAAAGGACAGACAATTAAGATTAAGTATCGACGTTGATCCATATTCTTTTATTTAGGCAGGTCCTTAGCTAAGTCTTTCTATTATACTTTTGTTGTCGGGGTATGATCTTAAAAGCTGGGTCTTGTCTGCCATTTTGAAATCCATGAAATCAAAACCAGGAGCTACTGTACATCCGACAAAAGAATACTCAGAATCGGTGTAACAGCCAAACCAGCGTCCAGCAATCACAGTGTATTGGAATAATTGACCAGCTATAACGTCCTGTCCTAAGATGTGTTGTTCCATCTTTCCATGTTCGTTAAATTCTATAATGGTTAGTGGGCCACCAGCGTAGAAATGCCAGGTCTCATCAGAGCGTATCATATGTAGCTTGGAGACATCTTTCTTTGATAGAAGGAAATATATAGAGGTAGAATAGCTCCTTCCTGATGGGAAATTATCCGGTGCTAGTGTACCACTTATAGTTTCCTTTGATCTGTAGACTTCCCTATAAAAGCCACCTTCAGGGTGTGGAATAAGACAATAAGTTGAAATGATGTCATTTACTTTCAAACAACCACCTCTCTTAGTGATTTTTAAGTTTTAACTC
>JBAXXF010000032.1:0-9782 GCA_037128035.1 bacterium
GGCCTTGCTTATAATATAGGGAGATGTCAAACCCACTAGCCTTGTTATTTTTGCTGTTAAGCCTGATAGGACCAACGTATCTTTGGGCGCAAACAAACCTTACTAGTCACAGCTGTGTTGAAAAGGGTATGGCCATAGAGATCAATGGTTCAATTGATAATTTTAAAGATATCAATTTAGATGTACTTGCAGGATTGATCAAGCCGGCTACTAGCGACAAGGTGCTTGCTGATACAATAGTAGAATATAAAAAGGATGTTTCAAAACAAGAAAAACTGGCGATAAAGATCCTAAAAACGATAGCTGCTGATGTAAACGTTTACAGTTTCTCCACTAAAAAGATCTCTCTTAGTTATAACGTGCCTAGCTTTATCTATATTGAAATACTTGAACGCAAGTTCACTTTTGAACACATACCAATAGTCCTCTTGAACTGTCGTGATGAGACCATCGTTAGATGGGACCTCTCCGATGATTCCCACATTGACTGGAACACTAAGACAGGAAAAAGAATATTAGAGGCTAAAACCTGTGCTGAAGTAAAACCAGGTGATGATGCCTTTTATGCTCTTTTTTATTTTAGTCGTGGAAATGCAAAAGCTAACCTAGCATTCACAGCTGAATTACCAGAGCAAAAGATCAGCTATTACAATGAAGCCGTGGTTGAATATGGCAAAGCTATCCAGTATGACCTAAAGAACGCTACTTTCTACTATGCTCGTGGTAATGCAGAACGCCTTCTAAAAAACTTCACAGCTGCTATAGCTGATTACTCTACAGCTATAGGACTAGACCCAGATTATGCTGATGCATACTTTAATAAAGCAAATGCGGAATTAGTCCTTACTCACAATGAGCATAAAATGACAAAAGAAGCTGTGGATGGATACACGCAATCAGTGGCGGATTATGACAAAACAATAGAACTTGATGCCAAAAATATTGATGCTGTAAAGAACAGAGATGTGGCTAAGGCATATTTGAAAGAGGCTGGAAAAGTTGACATGGAATTATTCTCATCATCTAAAAAATATTCCATAAAAGTCAGAGTGCCCACCGATGGTAAAGTAGATAAAATAGAAGACATCTCCTTAGCGAAAGGTTATGAGAACTTCTTTGATGCCCAAGTTAAAGGGGTTAACCCAGATGGGACATTTGTTATTACATATGGTGGAGCAAGTTTTATCATCACTCCTGAGATAGCTAGTTCGAGCTTTACATACGCCGTGGAATATTAACTAGGCCTTTTGATGCTTTACCACCTTTGCGCTAACAAGATAAATAACAGCTTCTGATATGTACTTTGCGTGGTCGCAGATCCTCTCAAGATGTTGAGCAACAAGGAACAAAGACAAGCCTCTTGATAACGTGCTAATGTCCTTTGCTATATAATCTTCAACTAATTCTCTTTGTATAATATTCCTTAACTTATTGGCTTCCTCGTCCATTCCTATGACTTTTTGTGCAAGATCAGCGTCTCTCTTTACAAAGGCATCTATAGTGCTTTTAACCATATTCACTGCAAGTTCGCTGAATACAGGGATATCCACTAATGGCTTCAATAACGGTTGATCTGAAAGATCTAAGGCCCTATGGGCTATATTCACTGATAGATCAGCTATCCTTTCAAGTTCTCCATTTATCTTCATACCTGTCGTTATAAACCTAAGGTCTCCAGCTAGAGGTTGTCTTCTGGCAAGAAGCTCTATTGAAAAATCATCTATTTCAAGTTCGAACTCATCTATGGCTTTGTCATTCTTTATTATCTTTTCGGCAAGCCCCTTGTCCCTATTCTTAACAGACTCTACTGCAAGATATATGGATTCCTGTGTTAGTGCCGCCATTTTGAGCAGTTTATTGTTCAGCTCATTTAATTCTTCGTCGAATTTTCTATCTATCATTTCCCTTCCTCCTAATAATTATCCAAATCTTCCAGTAACATAGTCTTCTGTTATCTTGTGTTCAGGATTAGTGAACATAAGATTTGTCTTACTATATTCTATGAGCTTCCCCATCATAAAGAACGCAGTATAGTCAGACACCCTGGCGGCCTGCTGCATATTATGAGTAACTATTATGATAGTATACTTTGATTTTAAAACTTGTATAAGTTCTTCTATTTTTAAAGTTGCTGTTGGATCCAAGGCTGATGCCGGCTCATCCATAAGAAGGATGTCAGGCTCTACTGCCAATGCCCTTGCTATACAAAGTCTCTGCTGTTGTCCTCCAGAGAGATCGAACGCGCTTGCATGCAAACGATCCTTTACTTCATCCCAAAGTGCAGCTCCCTTCAAACTTTCTTCTATCCTCTGGTTAATGAGGTCTTTATCCTTTATACCGTTTATCCTTAGGCCATATGCAACATTCTCAAATATCGTCTTGGGGAACGGATTTGATTTTTGGAAAACCATCCCCACCTTTCTTCTGAGTTCAACAACATCTATATCCTTGTGCAGGATGTCTTCACCTTCTATAAATATCTGTCCCTCATATTTTGCACAAAGGATCAGGTTGTTCATAAGGTTCAGACTTCTAAGGAAAGTTGATTTGCCACAGCCAGAAGGTCCTATAATGCCTGTCACGGAATTCTTTTCTATTTTTATATTAACGTCAGTAAGAGCTCTTACATCTCCGTAATAGAAATTAAAATCTTTTGCTTCTATAACTATATCTTTGATCATATTACTCCTTCCTATTCTTTCTTAAGCGGTATCTTAAAATAATTGCTCCTAGGTTCATGATGAACACCAGTCCTATTAAGACCATGGCTGTTCCATAAGCTATAGGTTTGACCAGCGTGATATCGTGGTGTTGTGTTGCCATTATATATAGATGGTAAGGCAGCGCCATAAACTGATCAAGAACGCCCTTTGGAAGATATGGAAGATAAAAGGCTACACCCGTAAACAGTATAGGTGCTGTTTCACCAGCAGCCCTGGATAACCCCAATATTGTCCCTGTCAGCATTCCTGGAACAGCATAAGGTAAAACATTTGTTCTTATCGCCTGCCATTTTGTTGCACCAAGAGCAAGCGATCCTTCTCGGAAGGACATCGGGATATTCTTTAAAGCTTCCTCAGAAGCTGTTATCGTCAGAGGCAAGGTCATAAGACTTAATGTTAAACCAGCCGCCAACACACTCGTACCAAGATGTAGGAATTGAACGAACAATATAACTCCGAAAAGACCATAAACTATAGATGGAACGCCCGCCAAATTCCTTATCGAGATCCTTACTAACTTTGTGAATAAGTTTTGTTTTGCATATTCATTCAAATAGATGGCACACCCCATGCCAAGCGGTATAGAGAATATAGCTGTAATAACTGTAACTAAAAAGGTGCCAACTATAGCCGGCATTATGCCGCCTTTTGTCATACCATCCGTAGGGGCCTTTATAATGAAATCTAGGCTTATGGCGCTGTGCCCGTTAATTATTATGTTAGTAAATATGATAACTATTATTAAGACTACTACAAGCAAGCATGCAGTTAAAACCGCAAACCCTAACTTTTCTGTAATAACATTAAACTTATTTTTCATAATTTTTGTTTCTTATTAAAAATGATCTCTGCCGCAAGATTAACTGCAAATGTTATTAGGAACAAAGCTAGTCCTACGGCAAAAAGAGCATAATAATGTGTACTGTTAAAGGCTACTTCTCCCAATTCTATGGCTATAGCAGAGGTCATAGTTCGAACTGAATCGGTAACGTTTGTAGGCATTGCGTTTGCACAACCAGTTGCCATTAAAACGGTCATTGTTTCACCGATAGCTCTCCCCATCCCAAGCATAGTAGCTGCAATTATCCCTGATGATGCCGCTGGGATCCTGACCCTTATTATTGTCTGCCATTTTGTAGCACCAAGAGCCAGCGATGCTTCTGTATATGATTTAGGAACGCTTTTAAGTGCGTCCTCTGTTAAACTTATTATAGTGGGTAATGCCATTATCCCTAACAGGATGGAACCATTAATAGCATTAAGCCCGTCGGGAAGTTTGAACACTTTTGCTATATATGGTCCGACAAGCGTTATCCCGATGAATCCGATAACAACAGAAGGAATACTTGCCAATATCTCTACAACCGGTTTTGCTATTTCTCTAACCCTATTACTGGCAAGATCAGAGATGAAAGCCGCGGCACCTATACCAATTGGCACAGCGAATAGCATAGCACCTATCGTTACGATCAACGTGCTCACAAGCATGGATAATATACCATAAGATGCTTTAACGTAAGATGTTGGGTTCCAACTTGTGTTAAAAAGGAATTCTGTGATCGATATTTCTTTGAATGCAGGTAAAGATGTCCAAACCAACAAGGCAAAAATCCCTACTAGTATTAAAATTACTAGTATGGCATTAACAAGGAAGCATCCATGAATGGATGCTTCCTTGAATTTCTTCGAGAAAGAAACTCTGTTCCTTTTGTTACTGTTGCCCATTAGCTCTTTTTAGCTTTTACCGCCTTCGCCTTCTTTTCTACTTTTTCTACTTTCATGCCTAACAAAGCATAGTCTGCTTCTTTTTGAGCAGCACTGATAGTAAAGAACCCTTCGTCTGTTACTATCTTCTGGCCTTCTGCGCTTAATTCATAAGCTAGGAAGTTCTTAACATCTTCTTTGATATCGCCACTTGTATATTGATACAAAGGTCTTGAGATAGGATATAATTTCTTTTCAACGTTAACAAAGGTAGGTTTATACGCTTTCTCCCCTTTAGCCTTAGATATGCTCAACACCTTGATCTCTTTTGCATCCTGGGTATAACCGGCACCAACGTATCCTATACCAGATGTAGCAGATTTAACTGATTCTACTATCTGAGCATTACCGTTCATCTCTCTTACCTGTTTTGAATAGTCAGCTTTCACTACGTGTTCTCTGAAGAAGTCAAAGGTCCCCGAATTAGGCTGTCTACCGTAAAGGCTGATAGGAGTATTGCTGCCTCCAAGCTCTTTCCAGTTAGTTATTTCTCCTCTATATATCTTGCCAAGTTGTTCTAGTGTAAGTGTGTTCACCTTATTCTTTTTATTAACAATAACGCTTAGCCCATCTATACCAACTACGATCTCGTTGATCTTACTTTTTGCTGTGGTCTTCTCCTTGTCCTTCATTTCTCTAGATGAATTAGCAATATCGCAAGTCCCATTTAAAAGTGCGGCTATGCCTGTACCAGATCCGCCACCTGTAACTGATATCGTCTTACCAGGGAATTTTGCCATGTATTTTTCTGCTAGGACCTGGACAGTATTTACTAATGTGTCCGATCCTTTTATCTGTATCATCGAAGAACTCTGAGCAAAAATGCCCGTTGTAAAAACAAGTGATAAACCAATAATAATTTTATTCATATATTAGATCCTCCTTATAAAGTCTTAGTAGCTGTACTGAGTTGAGACCATTAGCCTCTTTGCAATGTTGCCTTTGGTAGTTGCGTTATATTCCTGGTCATAAGTAAGTGCGGCCTGGAGTTTTCCATCAAACCACTTTGTGTTAACGCCCATGACAACTAGGTCATCCCGTGTTCTTTTACCAGTAGTAGCGGACATATCCGTATAGTCCCATCTAACTATAGGCTGGAAATAGCTCAGTATTTCATACGCTGCAAAAAAGCTGGAACCACCCACATAGGTAGAAGCGTTAGTGCTGTATGACTTTAGATATTCTAAAGATGTTGTGAACTTGTCATATTTATAACCAAGCAATACGCTGTACCAGCTTCTTGCTACGGACATAAGAACTGATTTTAAGTTCAAACCAAGAGACAGGTCCTTAACTGCGTCTCCCATGCCTTTAAATGGGAAAACTGTAACGTTAAGCCTTGATGCTCCTGAATTTATATTATCGTTCCCGGCATTTGCAGAAAATTCACCGTCGCTACTAACTCCGGTTATATAAGAAATACTTGTTCTTACTCTATCCTCAAAGAAGTTCTTAGATATCATAGCTCCAAGATCCCTTTTACCATTAGTTAGAAGTTTATCCTCTAGTGCTTTATACACGAACCTGAATGGCTGATAGTATTGCTCCATCTTATAGTTAGGATTGGCGTACGCACCTACTGTAAGCTTTATGCCGTAATCCCCATAGGTCTTAGTCAGATCATTAATAGTGAAATATGCTTCGTTAACAAAAAAACCTAAATAATCATTACCTGTCGTTATAGCTGTCCCTTGAACCGAACTCTGTCTTCCAAATTCTGGATTAAATAGAACGGACAAATTAGATGTAACGTTCTTTTCTATTACTATACCTGAGCTATCGAATTCAACACTGTTCTTTCTAGCTGTAAAATCATTCGTTTCCTTTACCCTTAAATACGGTTTTACTTTTAGACTTTCCATAAAAGATTGTTCTTCTGCAACTGCTGGCTGTCCTTCTGCGTAGATTGAAAAAGCAAACAATGATAGACAAAACAGACTAAATACTCTCATCTCTTACCTCCAAGTTTATTAATACAAAGCGAATATAGCTTGGAGGCGTGTCTTATATGTTAAGCTTGTGTGACAATTGTGTGAAATGAGGAATATGTCTGCTAAACCGGGATGGTAAAGCCTAACGTGGAACCTTGCCCTTCTATACTTGTAACAAAAACATCCCCCCCATGGACTTGAACGATATGTTTAACTATGGCCAAACCAAGTCCTGTTCCACCCAACTCTTTTGATCTTGCTTTATCTACTCTATAGAATCTTTCAAATATCCTGGGAATATCACTTTCTGGTATCCCAACGCCAAAGTCCTTAACTTCTATTTTTACATATTTACCTTGTCGCTCTGACGATATAATTACCTTGCTATTCTCTGAGCTATATTTTATTGCGTTGTGGATCAAATTTATCAAGGCCTGTATTATTAGGTTACAATCTGCATTTATAGTGTCCGGCGCAGCTTTGTTATCTAGAAATATGTTTTTATCCTTTGCATCTTTGCTCAGCCTCTCTATTGAGCTATCTATAAGCTTTTTAACATCGCATGGTTTAAATTTAAGCTTAAACGAGTCAGACTCTATCTTGGATAGATCTAAAATATCGTTAATAAGGGAGGCAAGTCTTTCTGCCTCACTGTATATTATTTTAACAAAATCAGAAGCGTTCTTTTCCTCTTCTATTGCCCCATCAAGCAAGGTTTCCGCGTACCCTTTTATACTAGAAATTG
Organism: bacterium; assembly: GCA_037128035.1. GTDB lineage: Bacteria > Bdellovibrionota > JAFGOL01 > JAFGOL01 > JAFGOL01 > JAPLFT01. Next base: position 7,164 of record JBAXXF010000032.1, read on the forward strand.
GTGTCCTAAGTTCATGAGAGACATTAGCAACAAAATCCTTCCTTATTGTCTCTAAACGTCTTAATTCCGTAATATCACTGAACGCTATAACGGCTCCAAGTGTTTTATTCTCTCTAACCACCGGTGTAGCGTGCATCAATATTGTCTTGTTTTCTGGGAATATAAATTGTTCCTCTCTTGTTACAACTCCTTCTTTCATACCGAGCACACTCTCAGATATATCCTGTACCGTAACATTCCTTATCACTTCTATAGGTTTTCTACCTATTGGATTGTCCCTTATTTGCAATACGTCTTTAAGGGCATTATTCATTAGCTGTATAACCCCATTAGAATCCAAGACCATTATACCGTCGAACATGCTCAACAATACCGCTTCAAACTTAGAGTTATTGTTCAATATCTCATTTATCCTGTCCTTTATGTTCTCGCTCATGGCATTCAGTGATCCGGCAAGTTCTCCTACTTCATCTTTTTTTGTTGTTAAGATCTTCTTTGAAAAATCTCCTTTTGCCATTTCTCCAGCCCTAGCAACAAGCACCCTTATTGGTTTAGAAACAAAGTTAAATGCTATAAGTGCTACAAGTAGCGTAGCTATAAACACGATAGATAAAGAAACAAAAAGAGTCCCCTCTGTATTATGGAAAACCAAGCTAACCCTTTCAACTGGAATTGAGAGCCTTATAAAACCGACAAAAGACTTTGAATTAAAGGGTGTGGCATAATAGATTATATCTTTCTTAAGAGTAGTGCTAAAGCGCTGGCTCCAGCCTTCTCCACTTGTTATAGCATCTTTTATTTCAGGCCTTTCAATATGATTTTCTAGCTTAGCAAGGTCCTCGTGCTTAACTTCAGAGTCTCCAACCACAATACCCTTTGAATTTATTATCGTTACTCGAAGCCCAAGATCTTCTCCTATTTTGTGGACTATTTCATCCAGCGGCTCTTTGTTGAAGTCAATTTTTGACAACATATAGTCCACGGAACGGGTTTGTTTCTTAATGTTGTCTTTTAATTGTAAGGTATAAGTTCTATTAAAATTCTTGTCCAAATATATAAAAATAAATGTAAGAGCTATAGCTGTTATTAACCCAAAGGTTATAAATAATTTATAATGTAGCTTCATCCTATAAACCTATAGCCAACACTTCTTACGGTCTCTATATTTTTGCCATACTTACCTAATTTTTGTCTCAACCTTTTAATGTGGGTATCTATTGTCCTTGTAGTGACTTCAGACGATGTGTCCCAAACCTCTTCAAGTAAAAAGTCCCTGGTCATCACGTTATCTTTGTTCCTAAGAAGTACAACAAGAAGCTTGAATTCCATAGCTGTAAGATTTATTTTTTTATTCCCTATAGTCGTGTTGTGATTTTTAACATCAATATTAATGGAATCATATGTAAGAATATCATCCTGAACCTCATTCCTTCTAAGGATAGCTTTTACCCTTAAAACGAGCTCTCTTGGGCTAAACGGCTTAACAACATAGTCATCTGCGCCGAGTTCAAAACCAAGGACCTTATCCAGTTCCTCTCCCTTTGCAGTAAGCATCAAGACTTTGGTGACGGATAGTTTTTTATCATTTTTTATTTTCTTACATATCTCCAAGCCATCAACACCTGGCAACATTATATCTAAGATAACCAGATCAAATTTTTCTCTATTAATAATTGTTAGGGCAGCTTCACCGGAGGCAACAACTGTTGTCTTAAACCCAGCTTTATTTAGGTTATAATCTACCAATTTTGATATATTGGCGTCATCTTCAACTATAAGAATTCTTTTTTCAGTCATATCTAACTCTCTTGCCGATAGTATAAGAAATATTGGGAGAAAAGTATATACCTGAACACCATTATTTACACATTCACCATAACCTGTGTTCCAAAAACATATAATAATGTCAATCTGTTAAGAACCAAAGCCACCAGCATTACAACTCCAGTATTCTACCTTCAATTCCCTAGCTGCACCCACCATCCGTATTCACTTCCTTAAACACAGCTTCACCATCATCACAGATATATCTGCCGTCAAGCACGGAATAGTAGTAACCATCAAGCAGGTCTTTGTTGCGTTTACAAAAATAGGTGAACGCAGCATATGCATCAAAATATGGATCCATTCCCATCCAGTCATTATTTATCTTTTCAAGGGGGATCTCCTTGAGTGTGACATTCTCTCCTAAAACTACATAATTCTGAAGTGCTACTTTTTCTTCACCGTCCTTAGATATCTCTACTATAGAATAAGACGGTATCAAGCTACACCCGTAGTGGTAAATACTAACTTTACCAGAAGGGGAACTTTGATCAATTATTCCAGCTGTAGCTAAACTTGAGAGAAACATTACAGACAACATACAAAAGAATACGTGTTTCATTTATAGAACCCTCCAAACATTGATGTGATGTTTATACAATTGTTTTGTTGAGGTTATGTTAAGCTAATGTGAATTAATTGTGAAATGGTCTCAAAAAGCCTGGTCGGGGTGAGCCGATTTGAACGGCCGACCTCTTCGTCCCGAACGAAGCGCGCTAGCCAACTGCGCTACACCCCGATAAACGGCAATATAAACACAATCAGAAAGGCTATACTTATCATATACATTAATGG
>JBAXXF010000033.1:0-9762 GCA_037128035.1 bacterium
ATGTATGAGATGGTTGGAGATCCTAAAAAGGACATAAGCCTTCTTGAAAAGGCATCCCCAGTATTCCACGTAGACAAGATAAAGGCACCACTACTTGTTGCACAGGGAGAAAAAGACCCCAGGGTAAATATAAACGAGTCCAATCAAATAGTAGATGCATTAAAAAAACGTGGTATAAATGTTAAGTACCTTGTTAAGAAGAATGAAGGACATGGTTTCCATAACGAGGAGAACAGGTTCGATTTTTACGGGGAGATGGAAAAGTTCCTCGGACAATGTATTGGTGATAGATCTACTGGAGGTAGTAAATGAGCACATTACAGCAGTTAACATCTGCAGATTTTGAGCAGAAGGTAAAAAAATCAAACGACGTCTATCTTGTTGATTTTTGGGCTCCATGGTGTGGACCATGCAGGATGATGACCCCTATTCTTGAGGAATATGCTTCTAAACAGACAAAGGTAAAGGTGGGTAAGGTCAACGTCGATGAAAATCCTGGGCTGGCTCAGGAATTCGGTATCACAGGCATACCAACTCTTATCGTATTCAAAGCTGGAAAAGAAGATCAGAGGATATCCGGTCTTGTTCAGTTGAACGTTTTAGAACAGAAGCTGTCATCATACTAGACTAGGCTTAAATATATTTGTTTGTAGAACATGGCCTCTTTTTGTTTGCCGTGTTTCTCAAACCCATTTGATAGTATTTCACATTTATACTTTAACATCTGGATACAGGCTGCAAGCTTTTCACCTGAAACAAGTCCGGAACTTATTATTTTTTGAAGTGCAGTTACCCTATAAGTATCATTCCCCCAAGAGCGGTTAGAAAGTTGATCGTCATGTCCACCGTGTTTAATTATAAGTGGTTCTTCTATGAACGAGACTGGGTACCTGGCCGTAACCCTCAGCCATAGATCGTAATCCTCACAGACTTCCAGCTCATCATCAAACAGCCCTACCTCATCCAGAAGTTTTCTGGTCAAGATGCTGGCAGAGGGAGAGATGCAACACAGGGGGAGACACTTTATAAATATGTCCCCTCCACTTTTCTCGTGCTTTTTCATCTGGTTCATCTTTTTCCCGTTCTTAACCCATATTTCGTCGCTATGGCACAGGTGATAAGGCTCATTCAAATATAGTTGGACCTGTTTTTGGAGTTTTTGGGGAAGCCATTCGTCATCAGAATCAAGAAAGGCTATCAGTTCACCCTTACTTTTCTGTATGCCCAGGTTCCTTGCTTTTGAAACTCCCGAGTTGGGGATATAAAAATATTTTATCCGTTGATCGCTTGCAACAAGCTCCTGTACCAACTCTTTTGTATTGTCTATTGAGCCATCATCAACAATTATTAACTCAAGGTCTTTGTAAGTTTGGGAAAGCACTGACTGAACTGCTCTAGCAAGCAGAGCAGCCCTGTTGTATGTAGGGATTATGACGCTTACGAGAACATTCCTAATTGACATAAGTACCAAAATACATCATTTTAAACAGTATGGAAAACTATTTTGGTGATGGTCCGCAGTACATAAGGAATAAGGACGTAAGCAAGGAAGAAAAGAATCTGGCCGTGGTAATGCACTTGAGCATATTGGCCGGCATCCTTATACCGTTCGTTGGATTGCTGATACCGGTAGTGATCTGGGCACTAAAGAAAAGCGAGTCACCCTACCTTGACGATCAGGGTAAGGAAGTCATAAATTTCATAATCAATATTTTTATAGTCGGAGTGTTTGTTACTGTGCTTTGCATAATAATCATAGGTTTTATACTTGTAGTGCCTCTTGCACTGTTCCTGATCATAGCGCCTATAGTGGCCGCAGCAAGATGCAGCGACGGTATTTACTACAAATACCCTTTCATATTCAGGTTCATAAAATAATAGACGTGCCAAGCACTTGAGTCAGTTAGGGCAGTATCCAAGTCCCCGCTCTATTCTCTATAGCATTTGATATATTATCCGGGTCCGTGATTATACCGACGTTACCCGTAGAGCTTACAAAATCCACAAGGGCGTTTATCTTTGGGAGCATACTGCCGGCGGCAAAATGCCCTTCTGAAACATATTTCTTTGCCTCACTAACGGTCATACTATCTAGTCTTCTTTCATTAGGTCTTTTGAAATTGATACTTACTTTTTCTACACCTGTGGAGATGAGGAAATAATCGGCCTTTAGTTCCTTTGCCAGCAGGCACGACGCATAGTCTTTATCAATAACAGCCTCTACGCCTTTCAAAATGCCCTTTTCATCCTTATAAACAGGTATCCCTCCACCACCAACGGCTATTACCAATATGTCCTTTTCTAAAAGAGCCTTTATAGCCTCTATTTCTATTATTTCTTTGGGCATCGGCGAAGGGACTACGCGTCTATAACCTCTGCCACTATCCTCTATTATTTGCCAGCCCTCTTCCCTTTGGTGCAGAATGGCTTTTCTTGCTTCCATAAAACTGCCAATAGGTTTTGTCGGGTTCTTGAACGCTGGATCGTCCTTGGATACCACTACCTGAGTTATAATGGTCGCCACTGTCTTTTTAACACCGACTTTTTTGAATACGTTATCAAAAGCAAGTTGCAATAAATATCCTATGCCACCCTGAGTGTTTGAGACGCAGGAATCAAGTGGGAGCATTGGTATCTCATCTCGCGCTATCTCACATTGCCTAAGAACAAAACCAACCTGAGGCCCATTGCCGTGAGTGAGGACTATCTTGTACCCGTCCCTGATGAGATCCGCAACATCCTGTGCCGTCTCTAGACAAGCTTTATAGTGGTCCTCTGTAGTTATTCGATTTCCGTCTTTGATAAGAGAATTGCCGCCGATGGCTATGACCGCGAGCTTATCCATTTTAGATCATCAGTTCCTTATCATTCTGACTTTATTATCCAACTCATTAGTGTCGTTGGGAAGTATAGGAAAATGTGTTTTAAGGAGGTCCCTGCAGGACTCTATGCCATCTATTATACCTTTCTTTAAGTGATCGTCCTTAATGCCTTGCACGATATTATTAACGACGCAATCCCATGCAGAGGCTTTTACTTTTGAGTTTATCCCTTCATCACCAATTACGACGACCTTTCTCTCGAACAAAGATATGTAGATAAGTATCCCTGTTTTGTCTTTTGTCTTATAGACACCCTGCTGATAGAAAGCAGTAAATGCCGCTTCGTGGACTTTGTGGTCCATATCTTTTTTAGATATTATCAATTTTTTAAGGAAACTTATCCTTAACAAAAGGAATGCAAGCAGTATACCGATGAAGTCTAAGATAATGAATTGAAAGAGGCTGATAGATGTCTTCCAATAAACAGCCTTACATATCTCAGACACAATAAATACAAAAACGTATCCAAAAACGATGGACGCTATTATCTCTGCAGTCCTATATCTGCTACTCCTATTAGCCACCACAGGCACTATCTCTCCGGAAGTAACCCTTTCTATTGAGGCAACTTCCTTTTCTATTTCTTGTAGATCATTTTCAGTAAAAATATTTTTAAATCTCATATATTTTATCTCCTAATCCCGATTACCAACCACCAGAGGCACCGCCTCCACCAAAACCACCGCCTCCACCGCCAAAGCCGCCGCCACCAAAGCCACTACCCCCACCAAAACCGCCGAAGAAGACGCCACCGGTTCCACGACCACGTCGGCCAGCACCTGTAAATCCAAAAATGAACCTGAATATTATGCTGATACTAAAAAATATTAAAAGGCCTATCAGTTTTACAAATCCAGCGCTCCTTCTAGTATTGGTTTGAACGCTACTAGTAGCAACAGTTCCGCCTGCCGATTTTACATCATAGCCACCTATGTTGTTGATGGCTGAAACTACCCCTGCAGCAACACCCTGATCGTAGTTACCTTCTCTAAAAGCCGGCACTATTATCTCTCTTATTATCCTGAACGCCACTACATCAGGGAGTTTGCCTTCAAGACCGTAACCGACCTCAAAGCGTACTTTCCTCTCCTTTGTAGAAACGATGAGTATAAGCCCATTGTCCTCTTTTTTCTGCCCTATCTTCCACTTATCAGCCACTGCAAGACCATATTGTTCTATGGTACCTGCATCTTCATATGAAGCGACCGTAAGCACGACTATTTGATTCCCTGTTTTGTCCTGGTAATCTTTTAACAGGGTCTCTAGGCCGTTCTTTGTGTCTTGTGATAACACGCCAGCATAGTCGTTGACCCTTGCCTTAAGCTCGGGAACTTCAAATGCCGCTGCTGAAAAGCAAACAAGGAACAGTGATGCTATTAGTAATATTTTTCTCATTATTTTCTCATTCAGGCGTTAGTCAAATTTGACCTGAGGGTTCTGCTTAGCGCTTTTATCCTCAAGTTCAAAATTAGGCTTTACGTCCATGTGTAATAGGAACTTTGCTGTAAGGTTAGTAGGAAAATACCTGATGGATTTGTTGTATTCTTTAACGGACTCAATGTAGCGCAATCTTGCTACAGCTATTCTATTCTCTGTTCCCTCAAGTTGCGCCTGAAGGTCCCTGAAATTCTCATTTGCCTTAAGGTCAGGATATTTTTCAACGACTACCATCAATCTGCTAAGAGCTGAGCTTAGTTCTCCCTGAGCTGCCTGGAACTGCTTGAACTTTGCAGGATCAGACAGGGTGTCTTTCCCTATATTTAGCTGGCCGACTTTAGCTCTTGCTTCCGTAACAGCTATCAATGTCCCCTGCTCGTGCTTTGCATAGCCCTTAACAGTGTTCACAAGGTTAGGTATAAGATCATAACGACGCTGGTATTGGTTCTGTATTTCGGACCAAGCAGCCTTTGTCTCTTCATCAAGTCCCTGGATCTTGTTGTATCCGCAAGAAGAGAATAAAAAGTTGATGGAAAATAGAGCGATGATGGAAATTATTATTTTTTTCATGTTCAGTCCCCCTTTTAGTATTTACGGGAACTAAGCTAACACAAAAAATGGGGTCTATCAAATAAGTTAAGTTTATATACCAAACACGAACGTCAATTGTATGTTGAGTGTATTGAATGTACTACCTAACTGCTCGACAACTGTGGATGAATATGAGCCTTTGTTCACACCTTCCTTCAAGGTTTTGCTCAATTCAGTGCCAAAAGTGCGTTCTTCATCATATGAGCAGGCATCCTTCATGTTGTTGTACATACCTGATGCAAGAAAGTTTAGGATAGTAGATCTGTCTTCACTATCTATCATCACTGCCCCATTTGGTGTAGGGACTTGGGTATCAAGCATAACAGGATAAACGTTAGAGAATAAATTTATCAAAGCAGCCTTGGTTTCCTTACAACAATCTTCCGATGTCAGGACGTCATTAAGAGGCGATGATAATATAGGAGCGAACACATCAATTAACTTTCTTGCAGCCATTACAGAGGACTCATCACAACTTTTAAGTGGAGTGACAGCCATAGTTACTACTTTTGTGAATAGAGGATACATTTCTTCTGGAAATTGGCCGTGGCTCGGTAAAGCCCACGCTTGAGCCAAAAGGCTTGAAGAAGCAAGTAGCATAATGGAGATCAATAAGGTTTTCAAAATGGCCCCGCTTGTAGATCTTATTTAGTCAGGAGATTGATAGTAGCAGAAAAAGCCTGCTGTTCAGCCTCTGTACACAGTGTCTTCAGTTTTGCAAATTCACTGTTCTTTATTGCAGTAAGTATGAAATCCCTCAGAGAATCTGCTGACATTTCCACGGAAGATTGTCCTCTTACCATCGTAACGGCCTTAACACGCGGAAAAGAGACTGTAAGAAGTGTCGTTATCCTAGATTTAATATCTGTACAGGTAGCCACAGGGTTCAAACTTTCATCAACAAGAAGTGAGAACATCGCGTATGACTCAGAATATCCTGTAAGGTCCAAAAGATTTTTAATGTTGGTCTTTGATCCGTCTTTGTCCCACATAGAGACCTTGGTCACTATAAGAGTCTCAGCGATAAGGACCTTCTGTGTTAGGAGAAATCCATTTGCAGGGTTAGTAGGTGTGGTTGGATTCTGTTGAGCATATACGCTCAATGAGAACATAGAACAAAGGACTAATCCTAAAAGTGTCTTTTTCATTTATAGGTGCTTCCAGTTATTTATAATTCAATACTACGCCGTCTGTAGAAGGGCTCTTGCCAACTTCTGTTACGACTATTCTGCCTCTAAATTTTACGTTAACAAAGTCAAAATATAGAGTGAATTTAGAATCGCTTACGTCGTTATCTCTGAAAACGCTGATGTTAAAGCTTTTCCCGCCACCTGAACATGGGATGGTCCTGTCTTCAACTATAGCAGCTCCGTTCATATCAACAAGTTCTGTCCAATATATTCCATCGTCAACTGTTGCGCCTGAACCATCATTTGCCTTATGATCTTCAAAGTGAAGCTGATGCACAGGATTGTTGCTTTTTTCACACACTATCTCATCTATAGTTGCTCCAGCATATTCAACGCCGAAAAGAACTATCTTTGAATCTTCATATGAAAGGGCATAAGTAGGAGAGCCTGAACTTCCAGGAAAAGTTTCTCCCTTCACGATCATTCTCAATTCGTTATTGCCAGTGCTGTCATAAAGTTTTATTTGGGCAGGTGTCCCTTTTGTAGTTTCTGTTGCATCAAAAATAACACCAACGCCGTCGTCAGTCAAAAGGTTGTAAGACGTTGTAGCCGCTGTTGTGGCCGTAGTTACATGCGATGAACCACCGCAAGCTGCAAGGGCCAGGATAGTGACCAAACTCATTATTTTTAGTGTTTTCATAAATTTTTCTCCCTCTGTACCTTTAATGTATGCAATATCAATACCATCTGTCTATCTTGTTTGTCCCAATAAAATCAACCAGTTATAAAATACATCCCTCATTTAAAATGTATATTTCCTATACATATGTAACAAAACTAAAGCAGCATATCTACGAAAGGAACATGTCCCTCGCCTTCGTGATGTACTCTTATTATTCCCTTAAGACTTCCATCCAGTACTCTAAAAGTAGTAGTGATGCTGTGAGATAGAGGATCGCTACTTGGATAAAAACTTACCTCATATGAATTACCATTAGTATCTTTGCAGCTGGTCAGAAAGAATGCGGATACCGCAGCCTCGGTTATGTTCTCTGTCAAGCCCTGCTCAATATACTGAAGAGGGGCTGTAGCTCTATAAAGTTTTCCAGCTGTCCCTTCGTAATATGATCCAAAAGGCCCGGAATAGACTATGGACATTTTATTGTTTGAGTCTTCATTGCAGACTATCTGTGTCGGTGCCTGATCATAGTATGACAAGTTATCTATGGTCACTTTAATGGATGACTTATGCTCTGGAAGAGCTGTCAAAGTGGTCAATGTGGTACCTAGAAAACCAGGATTACCATCCAAAGCGCTTTCTATATATGAGTCCTTTATTTCTACTTTCACAGCACCACCTACATTCGCCTCACCGGTAAATATAAGTCTGCTGAGAACTACAGTTGCTGCAGCTGGAGTAGTCTGATCCACTGGGGCAGGAGTACTATCCCCACATGACATCAGCGTTGCAACACAGGCAGAACAAAGTAAAGCTCCAAGGGTTGAACATTTCATAGTCTTGTTACCTCGTTTTAAAAGTCTTTATTGTACGTAAATAAATAGTGGGTTATCGTTGTAGTTCTTCAACTTAACGCTTACCGCACCCTTAAAGAAGCTTGTCTTTATATCAAAGGTGTCATGGACACTAAGATTCTGATAATCAAAATCCCCATATAGGGCTACCGTATAATCGTTACCATCGGAGCCCTTGCATTCAAATGTAGGGTTATATGGAGCATAGACGCCAAACACAGTTAGGCCCTGTAGCATCTCTATCCTAGTTATCTCATCTTGAGGACCTTGAGGGACCCATGCAGTACCGGTACAATTGGAATTAACCGCTGTATCGCAAGCATAGAAAGTACCATCAGAGCTCATGCCATACAAAGCCTCGTGGCCGTTAGGCAGTGATCCCTTAAGTGCTACTATGATCTTATTTACATTGATGTCCTTTGCGCAGGTAACATCTATTTTTGCATTTGTATTGTAATAGCTCAAACCAGTGATCTTCATCTCGAAAGGAAGAATATATAGTCCACCTGTAGGAACTACCCCAGTGCTACCAGCATAGTTGTTGCCGTCCAGCATCTTTTCAAGGTAATCATCAAAAAAAGCGATACTGACACTTGCCGCGTCAGCCTTGCCACTAAAAGCAAGTCTTGAGGTTGCTGCTGTAGCAGCAGAAGCTGAAACACCCGAATCTGTGCTTGCAGGCGCTGTAGTGTTGTTCCCACATGCTGAGAAGATGAACAATGCAGCTGAAGCAAGAGCAAAAACGGCCCTAAAGTTCTTCATATTTTAAATCCTCCGATCACAATAAAGTTCTGTCTAAGCGCTTTTTATGCAAGCTTTGTACCATAAAGCCCAATGGTATAGATACAGCGTCCCTAGAGTAGAAGGGAGCCTACACCAATTGCGCCCCCTCGGCAAGAGACATAACTGTCTATTCTTTTTACACCCATTAATATCAATGACATAGTTTAATATCTTCCCTTTGGGTGGCACTTAGGTTAGAATTTTTATGTGCGTATCTTCATTTTATACATATTCGTTCTAATTGGTATAGGCTTTCCTGTCTGCGCATTTTCTCAGCAAACCTTATCCAGTTCTCATTGGTACACGACCCCCGACGACAGATACAAACCTGACACAGCCCCAACACAGGCTGAAGCTGCAGAGATCGTCTCTCACCCTATATACACTGAGCTTAGCGAAAGAAAGGATTATTATAGGATCCGTCGTCTAGAGATAATAACAGGCATAGCAGCGACACAGCTAAAACAGAACACCGTAGATGCCGTCATGATAGGTAAAACGAACTTAATGCCGACCATAATAGTTGAAGGTAATTTTTGGGTAACGCGGTGGTTTGGAGTTGGTGCCAATTGGACCAACGTAGTGCTAATAACGATGGGCTCAGAAAAAGACCCTAATGTACCAAACCCCGTCTATGTAAGACCATCGTGGCTGGACATGTATGCAAAGTTCCGTTATATGTTCGACGATAAGGATGGCAGTTCATACATTGCCCTAAAAGTTGGACGGCACTCTCATGATTTTCCGATCCTGACGTATCCTCAGTATATCAGCAAATATCATGCGGAAGGTCTTTCTGTAGGGGCTGAACACAAGTTGGCATTCAGTAACATGTTCGGCATTAATATGAACCTAGATTTCCTTTGGCTTCCAAAACTGCAGGATACCTCTTCTGTATCCAACAGTCAGAGGGGTATAGGATACAAGTTCGGCATAGACTTTTACGGCACCGTTATGGACACAAGAGGCCTAAAGACAATGATATCCATCGGCTATGGACAGACCAGTTACATCTCCGAACTACATGGCAACGGCGTAGTAGGAGATTCAAGACCTGGTTTGGGAGTTGACCACTTTGAGCAGACTTATAATAACATACATCTTACTTTCACTGCTAGGATCTGACGCTTCCTCTTCACAGTTCACTCCGTCCAAAGAGGACCTAAAAAGCTCCCTTGGTACCTTGCAGTTGAAAGAGGAAATGAACAGGCTCTTCAACAGCGATGAGGCAAAGGGCATCTTCTGGGGTGTAGATGTTGTTAGACTAAAAGATAGACAAGAGCTCTTTAGCCTTAACAGAAACAAGAGGTTCCGACCAGCAAGCAATATGAAATCCATCATCGAATTTAACACGAGATTCAAGCCAGCCAATGACACCTTTGAAATGGGGAAAACTTTGGTAATGA